>NZ_JAQFJH010000017.1:0-43322 GCF_030440025.1 Streptococcus sp. SO2 | reverse complement strand
TCTTGCCACAATTGCGTAAAATGTATGGAGATGGAACTCCTGAGTTGAAAGAAATGATGAAAGTTCATACTCAATTCTTCAACACTTCACCATTCTTCCACACAATCATCGCTGGTTTTGACCTTGCTATGGAAGAAAAAGATGGCGTTGGCTCAAAAGATGCGGTTAACGGTATCAAGACAGGTTTGATGGGACCATTCGCTCCTCTTGGAGATACTATCTTTGGTTCACTTGTACCTGCTATCATGGGATCTATCGCTGCAACAATGGCTATCGCTGGTCAACCTTGGGGTATCTTCCTTTGGATCGCAGTTGCAGTAGCGTATGACATCTTCCGTTGGAAACAATTGGAATTTGCATACAAAGAAGGGGTTAACCTTATCAACAACATGCAAAGCACTTTGACAGCTTTGATTGAAGCTGCATCTGTACTTGGTGTGTTCATGATGGGTGCTCTTGTAGCAACAATGATCAACTTTGAAATTTCATACAAATTGCCAATCGGTGAGAAAATGATTGACTTCCAAGATATCTTGAACTCAATCTTCCCACGCTTGCTTCCAGCAATCTTCACAGCATTCATCTTCTGGTTGCTTGGTAAGAAAGGTATGAACTCAACTAAAGCAATCGGTATTATCATTGCTCTTGCTGTTGGACTTTCATTCATCGGTAAATTCTTACTTGGAATGGGCGCATAATTTATGAGTAAATCATTGATTTTAGTGAGCCATGGACGTTTCTGTGAAGAACTTAAAGGTAGCACAGAAATGATTATGGGTCCACAAGAAAATATTCATGCGGTAGCTCTTCTTCCAGAAGATGGACCAGAAGATTTCACTGCGAAATTTGAAGCTGCTGTCGAAGGTTTGGATGATTTCCTAGTCTTTGCTGACCTCCTTGGTGGAACACCATGTAATGTGGTGAGCCGTCTGATTATGGAAGGTCGTGACATCGAACTTTATGCAGGAATGAATCTTCCAATGGTAATCGAGTTTATCAATGCGAGTCTAACCGGCGCTGATGCAGATTATAAGAGTCGTGCTTCAGAAAGCATTGTCAAAGTTAATGATTTATTGGCTGGCTTCGACGATGACGATGAAGATGAATAAGGTGTAATAACAGAAATACTGTTAGAACATATTTCATAGAATATAAATGGGAATGGGGCTTACTCCCATTCCCATATTTTAAATAAAAAACAATATAATAATAGATCAGAGGAACTCAATGCTAGATTATACAAAAGAAGAATTGCTTGAGTTGGGGGCAGAAATCACAACTCGCGAAATTTACCAACAACCAGACGTTTGGAAAGAAGCTTTTGAAGCTTATCAAGCACGACGTGATGAAATTGCATCCTTCTTACAAGGAATTGCTGACAAACATGACTACATCAAGGTTATCCTGACTGGTGCTGGAACTTCTGCTTATGTAGGTGATACTCTTGTTCCTTACTTCAAGGAAGTTTATGATGAACGTAAATGGAATTTTAATGCTATTGCGACAACTGATATCGTAGCAAACCCACAAACTTATTTGAAAAAAGATGTAGCGACTGTTTTGGTATCATTCGCGCGTAGCGGGAACTCACCTGAGAGTGTGGCAACAGTTGACTTGGCTAAGGCCTTGGTTGATGAACTTTATCAAGTAACTATCACATGTGCGGCTGAAGGGGAATTGGCTCTTCAAGCGCATGGTGATGACCGCAATCTATTGTTGCTACAACCAGCTGCGTCTAATGATGCTGGCTTTGCTATGACTTCAAGCTTCACTTCAATGATGTTGACAGCCCTTTTGGTATTTGATCCTACAGAATTTGCTGTTAAAGCTGAACGTTTTGAAGTGCTATCTAGTTTAGCTCGTAAAGTCCTTGACAATGTAGCAGATGTCAAAGAGTTGGTTGACCTAGACTTTAATCGAGTGATTTATCTAGGTGCGGGCCCATTCTTCGGACTTGCTCACGAAGCGCAGCTTAAAATTTTGGAATTGACTGCTGGTCAGGTTGCGACTATGTATGAAAGCCCAGTTGGCTTCCGTCACGGTCCAAAATCTTTGATCAATGAAGATACTGTCGTTTTGGTCTTTGGTACTACAACAGATTATACTCGTAAGTATGACTTAGACTTGGTTCGTGAAGTTGCAGGTGACAAAATTGCTCGTCGTGTTGTTCTCTTGAGTGACCAAGCCTTTGGACTTGAAAATGTTAAGGAAGTAGCACTTGGATGCGGTGGGGTTCTGAATGACGTTTACCGTGTCTTCCCTTACATTGTTTATGGTCAATTATTTGCTCTCTTGACTTCACTTAAAGTTGGTAACAGACCAGATACACCATCACCTACAGGTACAGTTAACCGTGTTGTTCAAGGTGTTATTATTCACGAATTTGAAAAATAAGGAAGAATCTATGAGTAAATTAACATTAAGCCCAAATAAACTTGCTTGCTTGCAAAAACTCTCAGACGAAAATGGTATCATCTCAGCTCTTGCTTTTGACCAACGTGGTGCTTTGAAACGCCTCATGGCTCAATACCAAACAGAGGAGCCAACAGTAGCTCAAATGGAAGAACTTAAAGTATTGGTAGCGGATGAATTGACAAAATACGCTTCATCAATGCTTCTTGACCCAGAATACGGACTTCCAGCTACAAAGGCACTTGCTCCAAAAGCTGGTCTGCTCCTTGCTTATGAAAAAACTGGATACGACACAACAAGCACAAAACGTTTGCCAGACTGCTTGGATGTTTGGTCTGCAAAACGTATCAAAGAACAAGGTGCAGATGCTGTTAAGTTCTTGCTTTACTATGACGTAGATAGCTCTGACGAACTTAACCAACAAAAACAAGCCTATATCGAACGTATTGGTTCTGAGTGTGTGGCAGAAGATATTCCATTCTTCCTTGAAATTCTTGCTTACGATGAAAAGATTGCTGACGCAGGTTCTGCAGAATACGCTAAAGTAAAACCACACAAGGTTATCGGTGCTATGAAAGTCTTCTCAGATCCACGTTTCAACATCGATGTCTTGAAAGTAGAAGTTCCAGTTAACGTGAAATACGTTGAAGGCTTTGGCGATGGAGAAATCGTTCATACACGTGAAGAAGCAGCTGCTTTCTTCAAAGCACAAGACGAAGCTACTAACTTGCCATACATCTACTTGAGTGCAGGTGTATCTGCTAAACTCTTCCAAGAAACACTTGTCTTTGCCCATGAATCAGGTGCAAACTTCAATGGTGTTCTTTGTGGACGTGCAACATGGGCTGGATCTGTTGAAGCTTACATCAAAGATGGAGAAGCAGCAGCTCGCGAATGGCTTCGTACAACTGGATTTGAAAACATTGATGAACTCAATAAAGTACTTCAAACAACAGCTACTTCATGGACTGAACGTGTAGAAGCATAGATCAGAAATAGAAGAAACGACTTTTGTTAATAAAATATCTATGGTTTCTTGACAAAGATGTCTGTAAATCATACAATAAAACCATAGAGAGTGAATGCGCTTTCTATGGTTTGTTTACTTAATTGAAATAGAAAAAGGAGAGAAGGATGAAAGCATACACAGAACGTGTATTTGGGAAAGTTGATGGCAAGGATGTCCTCGCTTACCGTTTTGAAACGGAAGCAGGCTATCAACTGGAAATCATGACCTATGGAGCGACAATTTTACGTTATGTAACTCCAGATAAGACTGGCAATTTTGCCAATGTTATCCTAGGTTTTGATGATTTCGAAAGCTATGTGGGAAATAGCCCTAAACATGGAGCGAGTGTAGGTCCAGTGGCAGGTCGTATCGCAGGTGCGACTTTCGAACTTAATGGTAAGTCCTATGAACTTGAAGTTAACAACGCCAGCAACTGTAACCACAGTGGTTCAACTGGTTGGGATTCTAGCTTGTTTGAGCTAGTTGAAGTGAATGATCATGGTTTGACTCTTTACACAGAAAGAACAGACGGTACAGGAGGTTTCCCAGGAAACCTTAAAATCTGGATTAGCTACCACTTGGAAGAAAGTGGAGCCTACGAAGTTAGCTACAAGGTGACGACGGATCAGGATACCTTGGTCAATCCAACCAACCATAGCTACTTTAACTTATCTGGTGATTTCACTCAGACTGTTGACCGCCATGTCTTCCAATTGAACACTGAGGGTATCTATCCAATTGCCCCTGATGGAGTACCAGCTAAAACTCCAGATGCTGATCGTGATGTGGTTAAACACATCTACAATGGCGCCTTGTTGAAGGATATCTTTGCAGAAGAAGATGAGCAAATCCAACTCGTATCTGGTTTAGACCATCCATTTGCTCTGCCTGCAGGACATGACAATGCTGGTTTCCTCTATGACCAAAATTCAGGTCGTTTCTTACTCTTCAAGACAGAAGCACCTTGCTTTGTAGTTTACACCGCAAACTTTGTGGATGAGAGTGTCATCATCGCTGGTCAACCAATGATGCAGCACAATGGGATTGCTCTTGAAGCACAAGCTTTGCCAGATGCTATTCATAGCGACCTTAAAGATCAAGTCATCCTCAAAGCAGGCCAAACTTTCACCAGCAAAACTCGTTACGAGCTTGTCGTGAAATAACAAAAATTCTCTGAAGTCATAGGATTTCAGAGAATTTTTTCTTATTCTTCATCTGGTGTGAGAATCATCGGAATGATGATTGGTTCACGTTCAGTATTTTCGTAAAGAAATGGTCGAATGGCATTTACGATAGCGCCATTGACAGACTGGACGCTGGCATCTTTGTTTTTCAAAGCGATACGAATAGCATTGAAAAGGATGCGTTGGCTTTGACGGATCAAGTCACCAGATTCGCGCATGTAGACAAATCCACGGCTGAGAATATCTGGTCCAGATAGGATCATCTGAGACTTGAAGTCAACGGTTGCGACAGCCAGTACAACACCATCTTCAGATAGATCGCGACGATCTTTAAGCACAGCTGCACCGATTTCGCCGATACGATTTCCATCGACGTAGATATCCTGAGCATTGAAATGACCTGCGATACGAGCAGAGTTTGCAGTGAGGGCAAGCACATCACCATTACTCATGATAAAGATATTGTCCTTCTCTACGCCAGTATCCACTGCTAGTCCAGCGTGGACTTTCTGCATGCGGTATTCACCGTGAACAGGCATGAAGTATTTTGGCTTAATCAAGCGGAGCATAAGTTTTTGCTCTTGCTGACCACCGTGTCCAGATGTATGGATGTTGTTAATCTTACCATGGATGACTTCAACACCAGCTTCAGAAATGATGTTAATCAATTTGTTAACGCTAGTGGTGTTTCCTGGAATTGGGCTAGATGAGAAGATAACAGTATCACCAGGTTGGAGTTGCACTTGACGGTGAGTTCCGTTAGCGATACGAGAGAGGGCCGCCATAGGTTCGCCCTGACTACCTGTACAGAGGATCAGAATCTCACCCGCAGGATAGTCTTTGATTTCATTTGGTTCGATGAAGGTTCCCTTAGGAGCCTTGATGTAACCTAGTTCAATCCCGTTGACAATGGCCTTTTCCATAGAGCGTCCAAAGACAGCAATCTTACGACCTGTTTTAACAGCAGCGTCAGTAGCTTGTTGGAGACGGAAGATATTTGAGGCGAAGGATGCAAAGATGATACGTCCCTCGATACCTTGGATAATCTTCATGATCGACTGGCCGACAACCTTTTCAGAGTTTGTAAAGGTTGGCACTTCAGCATTGGTCGAGTCAGAGAGCAAACAAAGTACTCCATCTTCACCTAGGGCTGCCATGCGGTGCAAGTCTGCAGGTTCACCAACTGGTGTAAAGTCAAACTTGAAGTCTCCCGTACAGACGATTTTCCCTTGAGGTGTGTGGATGACAATTCCCAATGGTTCTGGAATCGAGTGGGTTGTTCTAAAGAAAGTTGCTTTAAGGTTTTTAAAGGTCAACTCCGTGTTGTGGTTGATTTCGTGAAGTGTAGCATTACGCAAAAGTCCATGCTCTTCGAGTTTTCCACGGATTAAGGCAAGGGCCAGTGGACCAGCATAGATAGGGATGTTTGCTTGCTTGAGCAAGAAAGGAATCCCTCCGATATGGTCCTCGTGTCCGTGTGTAATCAAGAGAGCCTTGATGCGGTCGATATTTTCTACAATATAAGAGTAATCAGGGATAACGTAGTCGATACCAAGCAGGTCATCCTCAGGGAATTTAATTCCTGCATCAACGATGATAATTTCGTCTTGATATTCGATTCCGTATGTATTTTTACCGATTTCTCCTAGACCACCAATAGCAAAAACGCCAACTTCTTCTGGTTTAAGAGTATAGGCCATATTAGAACTCCGTAATTTCGAATGCGCCAGTTTCTTTTTCGTAGTCTAGCAATTTGTCAGACAAGAGTTCGATATACTCGATATTGTACTCTGGACGATTTTCTTCGACAAGTTGGCGAGCAGCGATACGTCCTTCAAGTTCTGAACTAGCATCGATGTCTAAGTATAGTGAGCGTGTTGTTTCACGACGTGGGCTACGGTCTTTTGTTTCTTGATAAAAAACTTTGTAAATCATATGTTTCCTTTCTGCTTTCAGGTCAGCTATATTCAAAAATGCTCAGTTTGAAGCTGGTTTGATTCCAGTTCATTTTTTGTCTTTATTGACCTTGATTCGTTACAATTATCTCAATTATAACATAAAAAGGGGAATTAGTAAAAGCAGGAAACATGAAAGTAAGGAGCTTGAAATGGGTTTCATTTTGCCTTGTATAAGTATTTGAAGACTTCAGATACAAGTGCTATAATAAAGTTATAAGAGACGTTTCTATATCAAGGAGGTTGAAAGATGAATGACTTATTTACTTTTGTTATCGGTATTCGTTTGGTAGCTTTTATGATTTTTGTTGCCTGTGTTTATGGTGGCAATCTACTGTTTGTTCGGCTGGAACATAGAAAAACAGCTGTACACTGGAAAATTCTCTTTGTAACATTGTATTCCATTTTTCTCCTTCTTGTAACCTATGTGGTCTGGTTTGTATTTTACTTTGGTTTGAATGCTTAGCTTCAGTTGTTTATTTATATCTGCTGATTGAACGAATGCCTATCTTTAAAATAGGTTATAAAAAAATAGCGAACTCAGCTACACAAAAAATCCACCCCAACTATTAAGATAGGGTGGATTTTTCAAATTCGGTATCCAATTTTTCCTCAAACAAAGATTATATTTTCAGGCCCTATCCTTATTTTTACAGTTATGATTGTTTTGTTCAAAAATAGAGTTGAAGCATAAAAATAAAACAATACAAACAGATAAATCAATTGGCAATGGTATAGTAGTAATGCTTAAATCGTTGAGAATACTGATCAAACTGTAAGAGATGAAGAAAATAAAATTCATCCTTCTAAAAATGTGTCTTTTATCTAGCATGACTTATCCAAACTTTTTACGGAGATCTTTTCCAATGGTGTAAGCTGCCATAAATAAAGCTATACCAACACCTACACCAAAACCACCCTTGATTTCTTGCAATTCTTTATTAGAAATTTCATGATATTTGTCTAAATCTTTAATCATACTAACCTCCTAAAAAATAACCAGCTGCTAAGCCAGAGCCTACAAGTGCTGTTCCGCCAGCAACAGCTTTCCAAGAAACTGCTACACCAAAGATAACCAAGGGAGCGAGACCACCATCAATATCTGATAATTCATTTTCAGATAGCGATACAAATTGATTGTCAATATTTTCGAAATTTGTCATTGAACTTTCCTCCTTTTTTCTCGTTCACTTTTATATTCGGAAACGAAAAGGAAAAGTTGCAATGTTTTTGAAGATTTCTTTTCACTGTGATTTTTGATACAAAACAAAGAAAATTCCCATGTGCCTTCTTTTGTAGTATAATAGTAAGCAGACAAAAAGATAGGAATGTGTTATGAAAGTATTAGCTTTTGATACGTCCAGCAAGGCTCTTTCTCTAGCTATTTTAGAGGACAAGCAAGTTCTTGCCGAGACGACAATCAATATCAAGAAAAATCACAGTATTACCCTCATGCCTGCCATCGATTTTTTGATGGCAAGTTTGGATTTGACATCCAAGGATTTGGATCGAATCGTAGTGGCAGAGGGGCCAGGTAGCTACACAGGTTTGCGAATCGCAGTAGCAACTGCTAAGACGCTGGCTCATACTCTGAACATCGAGTTAGTTGGGATGTCTAGCCTTTTAGCCCTGGTGCCGAGCCAGCAGGAAGGTTTGGTTGTCCCTTTGATGGACGCACGCCGTAACAATGTGTATGCAGGATTTTATGAAAATGCCCAGCCAGTCTTTCCAGAAGCGCACCTATCTTTTGAAGAGGTGTTAGAAAAAGTCAAGGATGCTGAGCAGGTAACCTTTGTTGGAGAAGTTAGAGCCTTTGTGGATCAAATCCAAGAACAATTGCCACAAGCCAACTATCTAGAAACCTTACCAAATGCAGCTAATATTGCTCTTGGTGCTTGGGACAAGGAAGCAGACTCCTTGCATGATTTTGTGCCGAATTACCTTAAGCGTGTCGAAGCTGAGGAAAACTGGCTCAAGAATCACACCGAGTCTGGCGAGTCTTACATTAAACGCCTATGATAGAGATCAAACGAATCCAACAGCAACCTGACTTTGCTCAAGCTATCTATGCTGTTATGGCAGATGTTTACCCAGTCAGTCCTTGGACTCTGGAACAAATCCAAGCAGACCTGTCTCAAGACCAGACCTGGTATGCTTTAGCCTACGATGGGATAGAAGTGATAGGTTTTCTAGCTGTTCAGGAAAATATCTTTGAAGCAGAAGTCTTGCAAATTGCTGTCAAAAAAGCCTATCAAGGTCAGGGGATAGCCTCGGCCTTGTTTGTAACATTGCCGACAGACAGGGAGATTTTCCTCGAAGTCAGAAAGTCCAACCACCGAGCGCAAGCATTTTACAAGAAAGAAAAAATGTCAGTCATCGCTGAGAGAAAGGCCTATTACCATGATCCAGTCGAGGACGCCATTATCATGAAGAGAGAAATAGATGAAGGATAGATATATTTTAGCATTTGAGACATCTTGCGATGAGACCAGTGTTGCTGTCTTGAAAAACGACGATGAGCTCTTGTCCAATGTCATTGCTAGTCAAATTGAGAGTCACAAACGTTTTGGTGGCGTGGTGCCAGAAGTAGCCAGTCGTCACCATGTCGAGGTCATTACAGCCTGTATCGAGGAGGCATTGGCAGAAGCAGGAATTACCGAAGAGGACGTGACAGCTGTTGCGGTTACCTACGGACCAGGCTTGGTCGGAGCCTTGTTAGTTGGTTTGTCAGCTGCTAAGGTCTTTGCTTGGGCACATGGCCTTCCCCTGATTCCCGTTAACCACATGGCTGGCCACCTTATGGCGGCTCAAAGTGTCGAGCCCTTGGAGTTCCCCTTACTAGCCCTTTTAGTCAGTGGCGGACATACAGAGTTGGTCTATGTTTCTGAGGCTGGTGATTACAAGATCGTTGGTGAAACTCGAGATGATGCGGTTGGCGAGGCCTATGATAAGGTCGGTCGTGTCATGGGTTTGACCTATCCAGCAGGTCGGGAGATCGATGAACTTGCTCATCAGGGGCAGGATGTGTATGATTTCCCTCGTGCCATGATTAAGGAAGATAATCTGGAGTTTTCATTTTCAGGTTTGAAGTCTGCCTTTATCAATCTTCACCACAATGCCGAGCAAAAAGGAGAAAACTTGTCGACAGAGGACTTGTGCGCTTCCTTCCAAGCAGCAGTTATGGATATTCTCATGGCAAAAACCAAGAAGGCCTTAGAAAAATACCCTGTTAAAACTCTAGTTGTGGCTGGTGGTGTGGCAGCTAATAAAGGTCTCAGAGAACGTTTAGCAGCTGAAATCACTGACGTTAAGGTCATCATTCCACCTCTGCGACTTTGCGGAGACAATGCGGGTATGATTGCCTATGCTAGCGTTAGTGAGTGGAACAAAGAAAACTTTGCAGACTTAGACCTCAATGCCAAACCAAGTCTCGCTTTTGATACCATAGAATAAAGAGTCAGCTTGGGGCTGGCTTTTTTGCTAAAATATTTTATAATATGTTAAAAAAGTAAAAGTTTTTACGAATAGAATAGTAAAGGGAATTTTTAAAGGGGAGTTTGGCCATGATTGAAAAGCAGGAATTAGGAGAATTTTACAAGGAATTACGCCTGGCGAGAAAGCTCAAGCAGTCAGATGTGGCTTGTGCTGGACTAACAGCTTCTCAGCTATCCAAGTTTGAACTAGGGCAGTCCATGCTGTCTGCGGATAAGTTGATCCTAGCTATCCAAGGGATCAATGTGACCTTTGATGAGTTTGGACACAAGCTCAACAACTACCAAGAATCTCCACATATGCGATTTGGTAGAAGGATTGTGGATCGCTTTGCCCATCAAGATATTGCTGGTTTAGAGCAACTCTTGGAGGAAGTCGAACAAGAACAGATGGCGCAGACTTATCGCCGTTTGAACTCTATTGTGATTAAAGATGCTATCCATTCACTAGATAAAAGCTACCCACTAGCAGAGGAGGATAGCGAGTTTTTAACCACCTATCTCTATGCTATCGAGTCTTGGACCTGGTTTGAACTCTATATCTTTTGCAATACCATGCCTTTTTTGAGCAACCAAGATTTGATATTTTTATCAACCTCCTTACTTGAAAAATCCAAGGAATTTAAAGAATTGGCACACAATAGACTGTATATGAAAAGTGGCTTTCTAAATATCATCTCAGAGCTTATGGAGCGCAAACTTTTCTCTTACATCCCAATCTTTGAGTCCGAGTTGGAGAGTATGCTCCGTCCGTATGATGTTTTTGAGAAAGTATCATGGCAATTTTTAAAGAAATTGAGTGTTTTCCTTCAAACCAAGGGAAGCAATCAAAAAGAGATTGAACACTTTATCCAATCTCTGCAAATATTAGAAAATCCACAATTAACAGCCCTTTTTGAATTACGCTTCCAGCAATACCAAAAACTTATTGATTAGTTAGAAATGGAATGATAATAACCCACTCTGAAATGAGTAGAAGCATTAGTTGAATTTTTCTTTTCTTCATATCGTTTTCCTCCTTGTTGATAGCATCTTTATTATACCAGTGAAAGAGTCAATTCTATAAAAATCGCAAATGTGAAATTTCCATAAGAAAAAATATCAAATATGCGATTTTCTAAAATAGACTGATTTCCGTGCTATACTATTCTTGTAAAGCACTTGAAGTAAATCCTAGGTCGCAGAAGTGGTTTACGAATAAAATAATTGAAGGAGTGTAAATGATGTTGAATTTACAATTTGCAGAAACAATGGAACTAACAGAAGTGGAGTTGGAGAAGGTTTACGGAGGAAATGTCGTCGATATTGTGAAAATTCCAGGCGGTGGAAATTGGGGAGGCATAGGATCGTTTTGGAGAAATTCTAACTTTGCTGATCACTTTTTTTACTTTATGCCTGAGTCTGATCCTGATCGTCGTCGTTTCTATTAACATCTAAAGCCCTTGCTTTTTTCTTGGGTAGGGGCTTTCTTTATTTCATAGTATAGGAGAAAAAGAATGAAAAAGATAATCTCACGCTACTACTTTTTTGTGGTCATTCTACTTGTCATTGCTTACCAGTATTTCAGTTATCTGGTTCTGCACAGTGAATTCGCTGCTAATCTATCTGGTTTTAGCTATTATTTTTCGGATATGATGTTGAAATTCCTTGTGGTTCTGCTTGTTTTTGTTTTTATGGTAGGGGCAGGAAAATGGCAACAAATCAATAGTAGAAAATTTAAAGGGTCCTATCTTTTCTATTCTTTTTTAGCTTTTCTTGCTTTATTTATTTGGAATTTTATTAAATTTTTCCTATTCCCACCTACCCAAAATGGACTTGCTTACCAACTCGCTGCTCCGACTTTTACAGGCGCTACGGCGTTTTTGATGTATTTTTTCTATCCTGTGATTGCAGGCCCTATTTTTGAAGAGATGATCTATCGTGGATTGGTGATGACCGCTTTGGAAAAAGGGAAGAAATGGGGACTGGATGTGCTTGGTTCTGCTGCTTTGTTTGGAATCTTGCACATTAGTAATTATGGTTGGGTCTTGACAGACTTTTTCGTATATATGGGCGGCGGTATTATATTTGCGGTCTTGTTTAGAGTGACAAAGTCTATTTATTGGCCTATTGGACTGCATATAGTCTATAACGGTATCGTGCATATACTTCCTTTGTTATTTTAGAGGATTTTCAAAATCTTAAATCAAGGAATGGAGTCCTAATCGTGGTGCTTTTGCTTGGGCTGTAGCTCCAATAGGTGAGCGGTCTAGACGCTGTCGATAAAATAATATAGGAAGTAATTTAATGAAGAAAATGAAAGAAATGAAATTTCATCTAGCAACTGGCTTGTTGCTTTTGACTTATTACCTCATTTTTAATGGCATACCAGACTTAGATTTTACTGTAGCTTTGTCTGATGAGATCTACTATGTTTTGCAGGTCTTGTTGATGCTTGTGCTGGGAGTTGTTGCAACTATTATTCTTGTCAAAAGTGAACATTGGAAAGAGTGTGGTCGTTTCCAATTTCGTTGGTCTTACCTAGGTGTTTTCTTTCTTTCTTTTTTCTTATTATTCGTGTGGGCAAATCTAGCAACTCGTATCTTTCCTCGTACGCAAAATAGCAGTGCAGTAGTGGAAGTAGCCACCAGTTTGACAGGAATTAGCTATTTTATTACGCGTGTACTTTACGGTAGCTTTATTGCACCTATAGCAGAAGAAATCGTGTGTCGTGGTTTTTTGATGACAAGCTTGTCTAAATTTAAAAACTACTATATTGATGTTCTTGTTTCTGCTGCCATATTTGGCGCTATGCATGTTTTACAGCATGGTTGGATAACGACAGATTTCATACTCTACTTTGTAATGGGCTTGATATTTTGCATGATGTTTCGCTGTACACGCTCTATTTATTGGACCATAGCTTTACATGCTTCATGGAATACTTTCTTGCTTATTGTTAGCTTATTGGTGTTTGGATTTTAGAAGGGTGATATATGAAAAAGATAATCTCACGCTACTACTTGTTTGTAGCCATTCTACTTATCATTGCGGACCAGTTCTTCATCCGTCTGGTTTTACACAGCGACTTGGCTGCTGGTCTATCTGATTTTAGCTATTACTTTTCGGATATGATGTTAAATTTTCTTGTAGTTTTGCTTGCTCTTATTGCCATGGTTTGGTCAGGAAAATGGCAACAAATCAATAGCAGAAAATTTAAAGTGTCCTATCTTTTCTATTCCTTTTTAGCTCTTCTAGCTTTTTTTGTTTGGAATTTCGTTACCTTTTTTATTTTCCCGTCCACCCAAAATGAAATTTCTTATCAACTGGATCTTCCTACTTTTACAGGTCCTACTGCATTTTTGATGTATTTTTTCTATCCAGTGATTGCAGGTCCCATTTTTGAAGAGATGATCTATCGTGGATTGGTGATGACCGCTTTGGAAAAAGGGAAGAAATGGGGACTGGATGTGCTTGGTTCGGCTGCTTTATTTGGAATTCTGCATATCAGTAGTCATGGTTGGGTCTTGACAGACTTTTTCGTATATATGGGTGGTGGTCTAATAATGGCAGTCTTTTTTAGAGTGACAAAGTCTATTTATTGGCCTATTGGACTGCATATAGTTGATAATGCCATTGCTCAAATTCTGCCTTTGTTGTTTTAGAGGATTTTAAGAGTCATAAATCAAGGGATGAGTTCTCATCGTGGTGCTTCTGATTGGATAAAAGGGATTTGGGTACGTTTAGCTGGAAGATGGTGTAACTAAAACTCTAAAGGATCAACGATGAAAAGGAAAGAAACGAAATTTTACTTGACAACTGTTTTGATAATAGCCGCCTATTACTTAATTTTTAATTTTGTAGCAAGGTTAGAATTTGTTAACCAATTATCAGATTTTGGATTTTATAGCTTGCAAATTTTATTGATAGTTCTTGAGGGGATTGCTGCTACAGTGGTTCTAGTAAAGAGTCAAGGTTGGAAAGAATGCGGTCGCTTCCAGTTCCGTTGGGCTTATCTGGGTGTCTTCTTTCTTTTCTTTATACTGATGTTTGTGTGGGTAAATATAACGACTCTGATTTTTCCTAGCACGCAAAATGAGAACGAAATGATGAAAGAAGCAGCTAATTTGACAGGAATTAGTTACTTTATAATGCGCATTCTCTATGGCAGTCTCATTGCTCCTATCGTTGAAGAGTTGGTTTTTCGTGGGCTTCTGATGACAGCACTATCCAAATTTAAAAAGTACTATATAGATGTCGTCGTTTCCTCCACACTCTTTAGTCTTATCCATGTTTTACAGTATGGCTGGGTGTTAACAGATTTCATCGTTTATGCGGGAGCAGGTCTCTTGTTCTGTATGCTATTTCGTTATACTCGTTCAGTTTATTGGCCAATGGTTCTTCATATCTTGTGGAATACATTTTTAATCGTTATTAGTTTATTGGTATTTGGGTATTAAATCTAAAATAGTTTATAAGTTGTATCATGAGACTGGATTGCCAGTCTTTTTTATGTTCTTGTCAATCAGCAGACTTTTTTCTATTTTACGAATATGTTATAATAATGTTTGCTGTGACTGTTTGGAAAGCAGTTGCTGAAGGAATGATTAGTGAGGAAGTCTATGAAAGAAAAAGGATTTTGGGAGGGTGTGCAGGCTGCGGTACCGACAGCTCTGGGCTATGTTAGCATCGGTCTTGCCTGTGGCATTATCGGTTCTCCCTATGTGACACCACTAGAAATGGGTTTGATGAGTCTCTTTGTCTATGCTGGGAGTGCTCAGTTTGCCATGATAGCCTTGATAGCAGTTCAAGCGCCTGTGGCAGCCATTGCCATGACGGTCTTTTTGATTAATCTGCGTCTCTTCTTGCTGAGTTTGCATGCGTCGACCTATTTTCGCCATACCAGTCTTTGGCACAATATCGGCATGTCCAGCCTTTTGACCGATGAGACCTATGGCGTTTTGATGGGCGAGTTGGTGCATACGGATAAGGTTAACCCCATGTGGATGCACGGGAACAACCTTAACAGCTATGTAGCTTGGTTTTTCGGAACTGTTGTCGGAACTGCTCTAGGTGGACTTCTACCAAATCCAGAAATTTTTGGCTTAGATTTTGCCCTAGTGGGGATGTTTATTGGGATTTTTACTTCCCAGTTTCAGATTATGCAAAAACGGATTCCTTTGCGCAATCTCTTCATAATTTTAGCAGTTGTAGCTGTATCTTTCTTTTTGCTCTTGACGGTGGTGTCTCAGTCATTAGCTGTTCTGTTTGCGACCTTGCTAGGTTGTACCATGGGGGTGGTCTTGGATGGTCAGTAAGTATATTTTATTAGCAATTGTCTTTTCTGGTTTGGTGACTTGGATTCCAAGAATGATTCCATTCATCTTAGCCAAGTACAAGGGTTTGCCACCTATTGTCGAGCGCTTTTTGAAATTTCTACCAGTTTCTATTATCTTTGCATTGATTCTTTCAAGTGTTGTGACAGGAAAAGTTGGAAGCCTTCCGCAGATAAAGTGGTTAGACTTTTTAGCAGTCTTTCCAACGGCTTTTGTAGCCTTTCGCTATCGCAATCTGGTAGGGACTGTTCTCTTTGGGGTGGTCTTGATAGCAGTCCTACGTTTGGTCTTTTAATCAGCCATAAAGAAAACCTATCACAAATATAGAAATCATATAATAGCGTAATTCCTTTTTTTCTGTTAAGATAAGATTGTATTCTATTTTGGAGGAAATATCATGAAAAAAATCGTTAAATATTCATCACTTGCTGCCCTAGGGCTTGTAGCCGCAGGTGTATTGGCAGCTTGCTCAGGTGGTGAAAAGAAAGAGGCGGCATCTGGTGAAGCAACATCTGATAAGAAAGAAATCGTCGTAGCAACTAACGCGTCACCAAAACCATTTAACTATGAAGAAAACGGTGAGTTGACTGGTTTTGAGATTGAGGTTGTTCGCGCTATCTTTAAAGACTCTGACAAGTATACTGTCAAGTTTGAAAAGACAGAATGGTCAGGTATCTTTGCAGGTCTTGACGCAGATCGTTACCAAATGGCAGTTAACAACATCAGCTACACTAAAGAACGTGCAGAAAAGTACCTTTACGCAGCACCAACTGCTAAAAATCCTAACGTTCTCGTAGTTAAGAAAGATGATAACAGTATCAAGTCGCTTGATGATATCGGTGGAAAATCTACTGAAGTCGTTCAAGGAACAACATCAGCTAAACAATTGGAAGAATACAACAAACAACACGCAGATAACCCAACTGTCCTTAACTACACAAAAGCTGATTTCCAACAAATCATGGGACGTTTGAGTGACGGACAATTCGACTACAAGATTTTTGATAAAATCGGTGTAGAAACAGTTATCAAAAACCAAGGTTTGGATAACTTGAAAGTCATCGAACTTCCAAGCGACCAACAACCTTACGTTTACCCACTTCTTGCAAAAGGTCAAGATGAGTTGAAGGCATTTGTGGACAAACGCATCCAAGAATTATATAAAGATGGAACCCTTGAAAAGCTATCTCAACAGTTCTTTGGTGGTTCTTATCTCCCAGCAGAAGCTGACATCAAATAAGTTTGTAAATCATCCATTCTCTCGTAGGTGGATGATTTTGCAACTTCTAGACCTATAGTTTCAAACTATAGGCTTGCCTATCTAATAACAATTTGCGAAATCAAATAAAGTGTGAGATACTATTACAGTATTATTTTTAAAGGAGAACGAATCATGAAAATTAAAAAATGGTTAGGCGTAGCAGCTATCGCTACAGTAGCAGGCCTTGCACTTGCAGCTTGTGGAAATTCAGACAAGAAAGCAGACAACACAACTACAGTTAAAATCGCGACTGTTAACCGTAGCGGTTCAGAAGAAGCACGCTGGGACAAAGTCCAAGAATTGGTTGAAAAAGACGGAATTAAATTGGAATTCACAGAGTTTACAGACTACTCACAACCAAATAAAGCAACTGCTGATGGTGAAGTAGACTTGAACGCTTTCCAACACTACAACTTCTTGAACAACTGGAACAAAGAAAACGGTAAAGACCTTGTAGCGATTGCAGATACTTATATCTCACCAATCCGCCTTTACTCAGGTAAAAACGGGGAAGAAAACAAGTACACTAAAGTGGAAGAAATCCCAAACAACGGTGAAATTGCTATTCCAAACGATGCTACTAACGAAAGCCGTGCCCTTTACCTTCTTCAATCAGCAGGTTTGATTAAATTGGATGTTTCAGGAACTGAACTTGCTACAATCGCAAACATCAAAGAAAATCCAAAGAACTTGAAAATCACTGAGTTGGACGCTAGCCAAACAGCTCGTTCATTGACTTCAGTTGATGCAGCAGTTGTAAACAACACTTTTGTTACAGAAGCAAAATTGGACTACAAGAAAGCACTCTTTAAAGAGCAAGCTGACGAAAACTCAAAACAATGGTACAACATCATCGTTGCGAAAAAAGATTGGGAATCATCACCTAAAGCTGATGCAATCAAGAAAATTATCGCAGCTTACCACACTGACGAAGTGAAAAAAGTCATCGAAGAAACTTCAGACGGCTTGGATCAACCAGTTTGGTAATAAACACAGGGAGGTGGGAGAGATTTTTTCCACCTCTTGCTTTTATATAGAGACTAAAGAAAAGGAACATCCACTTGTATTGATTCCAAAGGTACAAGTCCTAGTAGAAAGGTAGAGAGAAAATGGTTTTCCCTAGCCAAGAAGAACAAATTGAAAAGTTTGAAAAGGATCATGTGGCGCAACATTACTTTGAAGTTTTGCGGACCTTGATTTCTAAAAAATCAGTCTTTGCCCAACAAGTCGGCTTGAAAGAAGTGGCTCGTTATCTAGGCGAGATCTTCAAGCGTGTAGGTGCAGAGGTCGAGATTGATGAGAGTTATACGGCACCCTTTGTCATGGCGCATTTTAAAAGTTCACGCCCAAATGCCAAGACTATCATTTTCTACAACCACTATGACACAGTACCTGCGGATGGCGACCAAGTCTGGACAGAGGATCCATTTACGCTTTCTGTCCGTGATGGCATCATGTATGGACGCGGGGTTGACGATGACAAGGGACATATCACTGCCCGCTTGAGTGCTCTTAGAAAATACATGCAGCATCACGATGATCTACCAGTCAATATCAGTTTCATCATGGAAGGAGCTGAAGAGTCTGCCTCTATGGACTTGGACAAATATCTAGAAAAACATGCGGACAAGCTTCGTGGTGCAGATTTATTGGTCTGGGAACAAGGAACCAAAAATGCCTTGGAACAGCTAGAAATCTCTGGTGGGAACAAAGGAATTGTGACTTTTGATGCCAAGGTCAAGAGTGCCGATGTGGATATCCACTCTAGCTATGGCGGTATTGTAGAGTCAGCGCCTTGGTATCTCATTCAAGCTTTGACCAGTTTGCGAGCTGCAGATGGACGTATTTTAGTTGAGGGCTTGTACGATGAGGTTCAAGAGCCTAACGAACGAGAGTTAGCCTTGGTTGAAACCTATGCCCAACGCAATCCAGAAGAAATCAGCCAGATTTATGGCTTGGAATTGCCACTTTTACAAGAGGAACGTACAGCCTTTCTAAAGCGTTTCTTCTTTGAGCCAGCCCTCAATATCGAGGGTATCCAGTCAGGTTATCAAGGGCAAGGTGTTAAAACGATTCTACCAGCAGAGGCTAGTGCCAAGCTAGAAGTTCGTTTGGTTCCTGGCTTGGACCCACATGATGTTTTGGATAAAATCCGGAAACAACTAGACAAAAACGGCTTTGATAAGGTAGAATTATACTATACCTTGGGTGAGATGAGTTATCGAAGTGATATGAGTGCACCATCTATTCTCAATGTTATTGAGTTAGCCAAGAAATTCTATCCACAGGGCGTATCTGTCTTGCCAACAACTGCTGGGACAGGTCCTATGCATACGGTATTCGATGCCTTAGAAGTACCTATGGTTGCCTTTGGTCTAGGAAATGCTAATAGCCGAGACCATGGTGGAGACGAGAATGTACGAATCGCCGATTATTACACCCATATTGAATTAGTAGAGGAGCTGATTAGAAGCTATGAGTAGAGATATTATCAAGTTAGATCAGATCGATGTGACTTTTCACCAAAAGAAAAGAACCATCACAGCGGTCAAGGATGTGACTATTCACATCCAAGAAGGGGATATCTACGGAATCGTTGGATATTCTGGAGCAGGGAAATCAACCCTAGTTCGTGTGATTAACCTCTTGCAAAAACCATCTGCAGGTAAGATTACTATTGATAATGATGTGATTTTTGATGGCAAGGTTACCTTAACTGCTGAGCAATTACGCCATAAACGTCAAGATATTGGGATGATTTTCCAACACTTCAACCTCATGAGCCAGAAAACAGCAGAGGAAAATGTAGCCTTTGCTCTCAAACACTCTGGACTCAGCAAGGAAGAAAAGAAGGCTAAAGTAGCTAAGTTGTTGGACTTGGTTGGTCTTGCAGATCGTGCCGAAAACTATCCTTCACAACTATCTGGAGGTCAAAAACAACGTGTGGCTATTGCGCGTGCCTTGGCCAATGATCCAAAAATCTTGATTTCAGACGAGTCAACTTCAGCTCTTGATCCAAAGACAACGAAACAAATCTTGTCACTCTTGCAAGAATTGAACCGTAAACTAGGTTTGACCATTGTCCTGATTACACACGAGATGCAGATTGTCAAAGACATTGCTAACCGTGTAGCAGTGATGCAGGATGGTCGATTGATTGAAGAAGGTAGCGTTCTTGAAATCTTCTCAGATCCTAAGCAGCCATTGACTCAGGACTTTATCTCGACTGCGACAGGTATTGATGAAGCTATGGTCAAGATTGAGAAACAAGAAATTGTAGAGCACTTATCTGAAAACAGCATTTTGGTACAACTCAAGTATGCAGGCGCTTCTACAGATGAGCCACTTTTGAATGAATTGTACAAGCACTACCAAGTAACAGCCAATATTCTCTATGGAAACATTGAAATTTTGGATGGTACTCCTGTAGGTGAACTTGTGGTTGTCTTGTCAGGAGAAAAAGAAGCCTTGATAAGCGCTCAAGATGCTATCCGTCAGGCTGGTGTGCAACTAAAAGTATTGAAGGGAGGACAGTAAGATGGCAGAATTGATTAAAGCATACTTACCAAACGTCTATAAGATGGGTTGGTCTGGTCAGGCTGGCTGGGGAACAGCAATCTACTTGACCCTTTATATGACGGTTCTTTCCTTCCTCATCGGAGGTTTCCTAGGGCTGGTTGCAGGGCTTTTCCTTGTCTTGACAGCTCCAGGTGGTGTCTTGGAAAATAAAGTTGTTTTCTGGATTTTGGACAAGATTACCTCTATCTTCCGTGCGGTGCCATTCATCATTCTCTTGGCTGTCTTGTCACCCTTCTCTCATCTAATCGTAGGGACAAGTATCGGACCAAATGCGGCTATTGTACCCCTATCTTTTGCAGTCTTTGCCTTCTTTGCTCGTCAGGTACAGGTGGTATTGGCTGAGCTAGATGGTGGTGTCATCGAGGCAGCTCAAGCTAGCGGAGCTACTTTCTGGGACATCGTAGGTGTTTACCTATCAGAAGGTCTACCAGACTTGATCCGTGTGACAACGGTGACCTTGATCTCACTAGTCGGTGAAACAGCTATGGCGGGAGCGGTCGGAGCAGGTGGTATCGGTAACGTAGCTATCGCCTATGGATTTAACCGTTTCAATCATGATGTAACAGTTCTTGCGACTCTCATCATTATCCTGATTATCTTTACAATTCAGTTCTTGGGAGACTTTTTGACCAAGAAATTAAGTCATAAATAAAAAAAGAGCCAGCTAGCTCTCAGATTGAAGAAAAAGTCATTTTTGGACAATTTTCTTCAATCTTTTTCTTTTACTAGAGAAAATAAAAAACTCTTAAAAATGGTATGTTTCAGCATTTCTAAGAGTTTTCAAGATGTAGTAAAATTACCGAAAGGGTTTGTCTACCTACTGAGAGCCGTAAGGCTCTTTTTCTATCACATTTTATCTGCGAATTTCTTACTAAGCGCTTGTCCAATAAGGGCGCCAAGTAAAGCACCAATGAGGACACTTGCTACAAAGAGAAGGATAGTACCAGGATTAGGAGCGACCATGATGCGATCAATATAGTCCTGAGATTTTCCACGAGCAACTAGGGTTGCTATGTAAGCTTGAGGTGTCAACCACATGAGTAGGATGGGACCAGTAGTACCAAAAGCAAAAACTAGGAAGGAAAGAAGGTTCTTGACCTTATCTTTGTAGTGGCCAAGATGAGCAATGCCATCTGCCACAAGTCCACAGATGATTCCTGGCAGGAAGGCTCCAGCTCCATGCTTGCTCCCGAGGAAAAATAGAGAAATTACAAGTCCAATCGTAGTAATCGCTCCAAAACGAGGCACTTTTTCTAAAAGGATCATATAGACGCTACCGCCCACAAGAGCAGAAAAGGCAGGGGCGTAAAACATATTTCCAGTGTGGTCGACAAGGTTTCCTAGTAGAACACCCACTCCGATACAGAGAAAGTAGACAAGGGCAGCTACAAGGGTCGTCAAGATATTCTTTTTCATAAGTTCTCCTTCGTATATCTGATGTTTTTCATTGTACCATGCTTGGCTCAGATTGTAAATGCTGGTTTGGAACTAGTATTTATTAGGAAATGTGGTAAAATAGGAAAAAATAAAAGACGAGTGGTAAGAGGATGAAGAATTTAGGAAAAGTTTTTAAAGAGTTACGAGAATCAAGAAAAATTTCCTTGAGAAAAGCAACAGGTGGACGCTTTTCAGCATCCTTATTGTCGCGTTTTGAAAATGGTCAGAGTGAAATATCTGCTCCAAAGTTAATCACAGTTTTGGAGAATATTCATGCGAGTATGGAAGAATTGTTATTTTTGGCGAGAGGTTTTCATCAGGATGCCTATTCTGAATTTAGAAACAGAATAGTTGAGGCTATTGACCCTCAAGATTTGACATCCTTGCGCACTCTCTACCAGAGAGAATATCAACAACTTCCTTTTTCAAAAGATAGACAGCAACACATTCTCAATGCGATTTTAATAAAATCCTATATGAAAGCTATTGATGAGACGGTTACATTGACCGCTGAGGAAGAAAGAGTCCTACATGATTATCTATTTTCTGTCGAAATTTGGGGACACTATGAATTGTTGTTCTTTTCTTCCTGCTCTCCTCTTTTATCGGTCCAGCTTTTTACAAAGTACACTCGAGAAATGTTGCGGAAGTCAGATTTCTTGCAAGGAGTTGGGAAAAATCGAAATATGATGCACACCTTGCTCCTCAATGCTTTTATGGCCTGTATTGAAATTGATGATTTTACCAATGCCCTCTATTTTAAAAAACAAATTGAAAAGAACTTCTTTGAAGAAAATGAAACCTATTTTCGAATAGTCTACCTATGGGCAGAAGGTTTGCTTGATAGTAAGCAAGGAAGAGCAGAGGAAGGGCAGAGAAAGATGGAGGACGCTATTCGTATTTTTGAGATGATTGGTTGTAGCAAATCTGCTGACTATTATAGAAGCACCATGAAGTGTTGAATATCTGCAACTAGATAAAATAACTTGAAACGATAGGACTGTGAAGATACTTATTAGCATTAGACAAATTCTATCGTTTTCGTTATCAGTTTAGTCTGTTGCATATATTCAAAAATGTCTTCTCGTAAGATTCTTGATGCTATACTAGAGCTACCATAAAAGTAGTATGTGAGAAAGAGAGGAATCTATATGAAACTATTACTAAGAAATCAAGCTTACAGAGTTTTGAGTTTATCACGATTTTTCAATGCTTTTGGAGCTTCCATTTTTAATTTAGTATTTATGGTCTATGCCTCAACTTTGCCAGAGGCTTCTGTTGCCGTTGCAATGGCGAATGTTGTGATGATGCTTCCAACTCTTTTTACAGTTTTTGTGGGAATTCGGGCAGATTACACGAGGTACAAGGTCAAATGGATGACCTATGTCGGTTTATTTCAGGCGGTTTTATTTTTTCTAGCAGCCCTAGTTGTTCAGCAAGCTAGTTTCTTTGCCTTTTCGACCCTTTGCCTCATCAATGTCATTAGTGATGTAGCCAGTGATTTTGCGGGTGGCTTGCGAATGCCTCTCGTTAAAGAAAAAGTAGCAGAGCCAGATTTGATGGAGGCCTATTCCTTTTCACAGTTTATTACCTACATCTCTGCGATTGGCGGGCAGGCTTTCGGAGTATGGCTATTAGGGGTGTCGACACAGAACTTTTCGCTCGTAGCGGGAATCAATGCTATATTTTTCCTAGTGTCAGCTCTCATTCTCTTTTTAGGAAGGGCTGAATTAAGCTTATCAACTCCACTTGTTGATAGTAAATCACTGAAAAATGAGAAACTTTCTATCAAAGATCAATTTTTAACGATTTACCGAAACTTACGTCTCGTTTTTCTTAAAAGTGGACAGAAAAACTTTGGTTTTATGCTCTTTGCTATCTTGCTTATCAATGCTTTGGGTGGTGCCTTAGGTGGTATCTATAACATCTTCCTTTTAAATCATTCCTTACTGAATTTTTCCTACAAGGATGCATTGTTTATCTTACAATTGATTACCTTATTAGCAGTTATCATCAGTAGTCTTACGGGAAATGACTATTTGGGGAAGCAATCTTTGCCTAGATTGATGATGTGGGTTACATTAGGAGCCAGTCTAGTTGGTCTATCTAATTTGTTAAACCAAGTCTTGCTTGGGATGCTTTTCGTCTTTTTTACCATGTATATCTCTGGTAAAATTTCCCCTAAAATTAG
The DNA here is from genome assembly GCF_030440025.1 of Streptococcus sp. SO2. The sequence continues at coordinate 19,488 of NZ_JAQFJH010000017.1, read as the reverse complement.
TGCTCTGCTCATGAAAAATCTTGCTCCAGAGGTTCTCTCTCGTACCAGTAATTTTTTAGGTTTGTTGTTTACTCTATCTATACCAGTGGGGACGGCCTGTTTTTCACTGGTGGCGGTATGGGATATACAGTTGACTTGGATACTTTTCGTAGGTCTTTCTCTGATAGCTATTCTTCTGACAAGTCTCAATCTCAAAAATGAAATTTAGGTGTTCGTCTTCTTTTCACACTGTCCCAATCCCGTCATTTATGGTAAAATAGGACTATTAAGTTATAAAGAGGATTCCCTATGAAATTACAAAAACCAAAAGGAACGCAGGATATTTTACCTGCTGAGTCTGCCAAATGGCAGTACGTTGAAGGATTTGCGCGTGAAATCTTTAAACGCTACAACTATGCAGAAGTACGCACGCCTATTTTTGAACATTATGAGGTCATCAGTCGTTCTGTTGGAGACACAACTGATATCGTAACCAAGGAAATGTATGACTTTTATGACAAGGGTGACCGCCATATCACTCTCCGTCCAGAGGGAACAGCACCAGTTGTTCGTTCTTATGTGGAAAATAAACTCTTCGCACCAGAAGTTCAAAAACCAAGCAAGTTCTACTACATGGGTCCAATGTTCCGCTATGAGCGTCCACAAGCAGGTCGCTTGCGTCAATTCCACCAGATTGGTGTGGAGTGCTTTGGATCTAGCAATCCAGCGACAGATGTGGAAACCATCGCCATGGCAGCCCACTTTTTGAAAGCAATCGGGATTCAAGGGGTGAAACTGCATCTTAATACTCTTGGAAATCCTGAGAGTCGTGCGGCCTATCGTCAAGCCTTGATTGACTACTTGACACCGCTTAAGGAGACCTTGTCTAAGGATAGTCAACGTCGTTTGGAAGAAAATCCTCTCCGTGTCTTGGACTCTAAGGAAAAGGAAGACAAGGTGGCGGTAGAGAATGCGCCGTCTATCCTGGATTACCTGGATGAAGAAAGCCAAGCTCATTTTGATGCCGTCCGTCAAATGTTGGAAAACCTTGGAGTAGATTACATCATCGATACCAATATGGTTCGTGGTTTGGACTACTACAACCACACGATTTTTGAATTCATCACTGAGATTGAGGGCAATGCCTTGACAGTCTGTGCAGGTGGTCGCTACGATGGCTTGGTTGCTTACTTTGGTGGTCCTGAGACTGCTGGATTTGGTTTTGGACTTGGTGTAGAGCGTCTGCTTCTCATCCTTGAAAAGCAAGGTGTGTCTCTCCCTATCGAAAACGCCCTAGATGTCTATATCGCTGTTCTTGGTGAAGTAGCTAATCTTAAAGCCTTGGAGTTGGTACAAGCTCTTCGCCAACAAGGTTTCAAAGCAGAGCGTGATTACCTCAACCGTAAACTCAAAGCGCAATTCAAGTCAGCCGATGTCTTTGCTGCTAAGACTCTTATCACTCTTGGAGAGAGCGAAGTCGAAAGCGGACAAGTGACAGTCAAGAACAACCAAACTCGAGAAGAAGTTCAAGTTTCACTTGAAACAATCAGCCAAAACTTCTCAGAAATCTTTGCAAAATTAGGATTTTAATAACAGATAAACTGGTCAGGATCTTACTCCTGACCTTTTTCTTTTGCAAAATGACAAAAATCTTAAACTTTTTGACAAAGATACTTGTCAAAAATAAAAAGATGTGTTACAATGTAAGCAAGTTAAGAAAAGTATAGCAGAAAGGAACGATTATGTGGGCATTAGGATTTGTACCTCTTATGATAATCTTTTATCTCGACCATACCCAAAAGGTCAAGAAACTAGAGAATAAAATCAAAAAGTTTGAGCAAAAAGAGAAAGGAAATATAGATATGTCAAGATTATTGAAAGAATTAATTGGGAAAAGCCCAACAATCGTTGGACAAGTGTTTGGAACATCTTTATGGGAAGTTGTGGATGTTGATGAGGAATGGGTCAAACTACGTAGTGTTGATAAAAAGGGGAAAGAAAAATTCAAGTTGCAACGTATTGAGGATATCCAAACTGTTGAATTTGACGGAGAGTAGGTGTGTAACATGCAACTAAAAAATCGTCTAAAAGAGCTTCGGGCTCGCGATGGCCTGAATCAAACTGAACTGGCCAAGCTAGCAGGCGTATCCAGGCAAACCATCAGTCTATTGGAGCGGGATGAGTACACGCCCTCCATCGTCATTGCTCTGAAGATTGCTCAGATCTTTAATGAGCCAGTCGAGTCAGTTTTTCGCTTAGAGGAGGACGAGTGATGAATAAGTTTAAAGTGATTTATTACATGAGTGTTCTTGCCCTCATTGTGAATGCTTTCGCTATGGTTGGAACATTACTGGGGTGGTTCTATTTTGTTGAAAGTAAGTATTTGTTTTGGCTTAATTTAGCCCTCTTGTCCATTTTCAATCGGTTGAAGAAAAAGGAGAAAAATGATGAACAAGTATAAAGTGATTTATTATGTAGTTGCCATAGCTTTATTAGTCAGCGTATTTCTACTGATTGGGACAGACTTAGGCTGGTTTAATCTGTACCAAAGTGAGTACTCCTTTTGGATTTACTTTGGCCTCATCCCAGTAGTTGAATGGATTGAAAAGAAATCAAAAGGTTTAGAAGTTGTAAAAGGAGAAGAATTATGAAAGAATTTTTAGCAGGTTTTCAAGTAGATACTGAGAACAAAGCACTTGCAGGTGTTTGTGCAGGTTTAGGAAACTATTTTAACATTCAAGCCAACATTGTTCGTTTGGTGACGCTCTTCTTATTCCTCTCTTCGACGGAAATTGGGATTATAACAGTTGTTCTCTATGCTTATCTAGCAGGTTGGCTAGGTAAAGAGCCATTAGGAGATGGAGCGAAAAAAGCAAGAAACCAAGCTATTATGTTATTTGTTGTTTGTTTGCTTTTGGTGTCACTTGGAGCAGAGGGATTGACAACTATTTTTGAATCAGGGAAAGCCTTTGGTCAATGGTTGGTTGGATTGTTTTAGAAAGAGGTTAAAAGATGGAAAAGAAACGTGGATTATTATTATTTTTAGCAGCTGTTGTCTTTGGAGGTTTCTTGGGCGGTTTTGTAGGGATGTATAAGGCCGGTGCCGAATCCTACGAAGTTATTTTAGATGTAAAAGTCTTGATACCCTGGATATCAACTATTTGTTTACTGTTAGGTTTCATTAGCATTCTTTTGACGTTCAATTTCTTAAAGAAAAGCAGAAAATTTCATTCCTTGTATCAAGAGGATATGGATGATGACCTGAATGAAACCTATTATGTGCAAATGTACCGGAATCTTGAGTTTGGTAACATTGCTTTTAATATTACAAACGTAGCGATTTTATTGGCTCTCTTCATTTCAGCAAGTGAAGTGGTTATACTAAATAGAAGCAATCTAACCTTATCTCTTTCTTTTTTGGGATTAGTGTTGATTTTTAATGCTCAAAAATATTTTTATAAAACCATTGCGATTGTGCGTCAGTTTGATATGGTATTTTTCTCTATGCCAAAGGATATCTTAGATTATGTCAATTCTTACGATGAAGGGGAGCGCCAGGCTAATTTGGAACAGAGTTTTCGGATTTTATTCCAATTACATCAGTATGTCTTGCCAGCTTTGTACTTTTTGATTGCTCTCTTTTCTTTACTGACAGGAGAGATTCAGTTACTAGCCTTCTTGCTTGTCGGAGCAATCCATATTTATATCAATGTGATGCAGTTACCTATGGTGAAACGTTATTTCAAATAAAGGAGTTTCTATGATTCGTGTTGAAAATGTAAGCAAAAGTTTTGGGAGCAAAAAAGCTCTTCACCAGATTTCTTTTGAGATTAAGGAGGGTGAAATCTTTGGTTTTCTTGGGCCTTCTGGCTCAGGTAAAACAACCATGATCAATGTCTTAACAGGCCAGTTAACTGCAGATCAAGGTAACACAATTTTGTTAGGCAAGAATTCTCAAGATTTAACCTCAAATGATTTGGAACAAATCGGTATAGTTAGTGATGGCAGTGGTTTTTATGAAAAGATGAGTCTTTACAAAAATCTTCTCATCTATGCAAAGTTATATGGCCTCAAGTCAGATAGAGTAAATCAGGTGCTCCAACAGGTTGGATTGGCAGATGCTAAAGATATTATCGCAGAAAAACTATCTACAGGAATGAAACAACGAATGTTCTTGGCTCGTGCCCTTCTTAATGCTCCTAAGATTCTTTTTCTAGATGAGCCAACCAGTGGGCTAGACCCTACAACATCTAAGATGATTCATACCCTACTTCAAGAATTAAAACAGGCGGGGACAACTATCTTTCTGACCACGCATGATATGAATGAAGCAAATTTGCTTTGTGATCGCTTATCTCTTTTAAATAAGGGAAATTTAGTAGAGTATGGAAGTCCACAAGAGATTATTCAAAAATACCATGTGGATAAGAAAGTACGTGTAGGTTATAAAGATGGAAGAGAACAAATAGTTCTGTTTGAAGAATTGCCGCATTTAGACACGACAGATTTGATGGTTGTTCACTCTTGTGAACCAACTTTAGAAGAGATCTTTATCAGATTAACAGGAGAAAAGTTAGATGTTTAGAAAATTAAATGCCCTACTATGGTTAAGATTACAAGTTCTTATTAGCAATTCAACTTTGTTAGCAACTTTATTGATGCCTTTTGGTATTGCTGTTTTATTAAATGAATTTTTAAATAAGAATGGAGAAGTGAGTCTATTTTTACTATCTGCTAGCTTGACGATGGTCTTGAGCATGGGAAGTGGTTACATGGTATCGATTATGATGGCAGAAGATAAGGAAAAAAGAAATCTCAAATCACTTATTCTAAGTGGTGTGACAGCAACAGAATATACTTTCAGTATGCTCGTTCTTCCTATTTTGATAATGTTACTTGCTATGATTGTACTTCCCATCTATCTTAAAGTAAACGTATCTGGTTATTTATTTGCCTATGCTATCTATTTGCTTCTAGCAACTATTTGTATTATTTTTCTCAACCTTCTAATCGGTGCAGTATCAGATACTCAATCTAAAGCGCAAGTCTATAGTATCTTTCCTATGTTAATTGTCTCTTTTTTACCCACGATTGCTTCTCAAAATAATACGGTTCAAAAACTGTTGGACTATTCTTTTATCGGTCCTTTTGTAGGTCTATTAAAAGAAGGTGGAGGAGAATTGTCTCTGGGAAATCTTGGTCTTTTATTGTCATGGGTCCTTGTTCTAGGCCTAGCATGTCTCTTTGTATTGAAAAATAGTTATAAAGGTAAATAGGAGAATCTTATGAAAACACTTCAAAATATCGGTTGGTATAGTCTTACTTTCTTATCATTTATTATGGTCTATAGTTTTATTCAGGGCGTAGGCTTAGAAGCCATGAAAATGGGTGCGCCTGAATATGTTGCTGTTCCAATTTATGTCTTATTAGCAGGAATTTTCACCTTCGTTACCTACAAGTGGTATAAGACAGGAACCGTTACGATTGAAAAAACAGCCCTTAACAAATACATCTGGTTGCCTGCCTTGGTATGGGCCCTTGTCATTGTTGCCCAATTCTTTTTGCCAAATGATCCATCAGTCAATCAACAGACGGCAGAACAATTGACTCATAATCAACCTCTCTTCGCTTTCTTCATGATAGTTGTCTTTGCGCCCCTGACAGAAGAGTTAACCTTTAGAGGTATGCTAGCTCGCTATGTCTTCCCTCAACAGGATAACATCAAGCAGACAGCTCTCTTTCTACTAGTAACAAGCATCATCTTTGCCCTTGTTCATTTCCCTGGAACTCCACAACAATTCCTAGTGTATGGTTCCCTCGGTTTGAGCTTGGGGTTGGCTTATATCAGCAAGGGTGGACTGGCTTACAGCATCGCTTTACATGCTTTAAATAATTTCATCGGATTTTTAATGATTCTCATGCTATAATAGACTCAGGAGGAAGTCATGAAACGAGTGATATTATTAGCAGTGATTCAGGCAGTTGTTCTCTTCTTTATCATTGGAGCGCTTGCCTATGCTTTTAAAGGGGATTTCTTTTATAACAATCTAGCAGTTATCTTTGCACCAATTGCAGGTATTATGCGATTTGCGACAGCCTATGCAACGGAGATTGTTCTCCCTAAAAAGGCTGCAGAGATTGCTGAAAAGCGTAAAAAATAAAGAGATTCCAAGTAAAATAAGATCCAGCGAATGACTTTGCTGGATTTTTTCATTTATAGCAGGATTCTTCTCAACTTTTCTGATGATTTTCATGAAGAGCCTGCGCTTTTATGGTAAAATAGTAACAGAATAAAAGAGGAGAGAAAACATGAAACGTAGTATGTATGCTGGTCGTGTTCGTGAGGAGCACATCGGACAAGAAATTACCTTGAAAGGCTGGGTTGCACGTCGTCGTGACCTTGGTGGTTTGATCTTTATCGATCTTCGTGACCGTGAAGGAATCATGCAGTTGGTTATCAACCCAGAAAAAGTATCTGCAGAGGTGATGGCAACAGCTGAAAGCCTTCGTAGTGAATTTGTCATCGAGGTGACTGGTCAAGTTGCTGCACGTGAGCAAGCAAATGACAAGTTGGCGACTGGCGCAGTTGAATTGAACGTAACAGCTCTTACTGTACTTAATACAGCCAAAACAACACCATTTGAAATCAAGGATGGTATTGAAGCAAACGATGATACACGTCTACGTTACCGTTACCTTGACCTTCGTCGTCCAGAAATGTTGGAAAACCTTAAACTTCGTGCTAAGGTAACTCATTCTATCCGTAACTACTTGGATGAGTTGGAATTTATCGATGTGGAAACACCATTCCTTTCTAAGTCAACACCAGAAGGTGCGCGTGACTATTTGGTACCATCTCGTGTGAATAAAGGGCATTTTTACGCTCTTCCTCAAAGTCCGCAGATCACAAAACAGTTGTTGATGAATGCTGGATTTGACCGTTACTACCAAATCGTCAAATGTTTCCGTGATGAAGACTTGCGTGGTGACCGTCAGCCTGAGTTCACTCAGGTCGACTTGGAAACTTCTTTCCTTACTGAACAAGAAATCCAAGATATTACAGAAGGCTTGATTGCGCGCGTGATGAAGGAAACAAAAGGCATCGAAGTAACACTGCCATTCCCTCGTATGAAGTACGATGATGCCATGGCTCTTTATGGTTCTGACAAGCCTGATACTCGTTTTGAGATGTTGCTTCAAGACTTGACAGATCTTGTCAAGGGTGTTGATTTCAAAGTCTTCTCAGAAGCACCTGCCGTTAAAGCCATTGTGGTCAAAGGAGCTGCGGACAACTATTCACGTAAAGACATTGACAAGATGACTGAAGTAGCCAAACAGTACGGTGCCAAAGGTCTTGCTTGGGTCAAGGTTGTTGACGGTGAATTAAATGGTCCAGTTGCTAAATTCTTGACTGGCGTTCAGGCAGATTTGACAACAGCACTTGGTCTTGAAGATAAGGACTTGGTTCTCTTTGTAGCAGATACGCTTGAAGTAGCCAATGCAACACTTGGTGCCCTTCGTGGACGTATTGCTAAAGAACTGGGCTTGATTGATACTGACAAGTTCAACTTCCTTTGGGTTGTTGACTGGCCAATGTTTGAATGGTCAGAAGAAGAAGGCCGTTATATGAGTGCCCACCATCCATTTACCCTTCCTCAAGCAGAAACTGCTCATGAGCTTGAAGGTGATTTGGCTAAGGTTCGTGCTATTGCTTACGATATCGTCTTGAACGGTTATGAGCTTGGTGGTGGTAGTCTTCGTATCAACCAAAAAGAACTTCAAGAACGTATGTTCAAAGCTCTTGGTTTCTCAGCAGAAGAAGCAAATGACCAGTTTGGTTTCCTTTTGGAAGCTATGGACTATGGCTTCCCACCACACGGTGGTTTGGCTATCGGTCTTGACCGTTTTGTTATGTTGCTCGCTGGAGAGGAAAATATTCGCGAAGTCATCGCCTTTCCTAAGAACAATAAGGCAACTGACCCAATGACGCAAGCACCATCAACAGTAGCGCTAAAACAATTAGAGGAATTAGATCTGAAATTAAAACCTTCAGGTATGTACGTTTGAAATAATGAGTAGAACAAGATGAAACAAACGAAACGAACTAAAAAGTGGAATCATTATCTTCGTCGCTTTGCTTATCGGGTGAAGCTTTTGCGTGTTTTACAAAGTATTTCTCGAGAAAAATACGATGAAAAAATCTCAGCTTCTCTGGTATATGGTTTTCTATCAGCAGTAGCCGTCAATTTCTTTTTCCAACCAGGGCACGTTTATTCAAGTGGTGCGACAGGTTTGGCCCAGATTATATCTGCCCTTAGTAATCACTGGTTTGGTTTTCATTTCCCGATTTCAGTAGCCTTTTATGCCATCAATATTCCTCTCATGATTTTGGCCTGGTACCAAATTGGGCATAAGTTCACGATTTTTACCTTTATAACGGTATCCATGAGCTCGCTCTTTATCCAGTTTGTGCCTGTAGTGGTCTTAACAGAGGATCCCATCATCAATGCCCTTTTTGGGGGTGTCGTTATGGGACTGGGGATCGGCTTTGCACTACGTCATAACATCTCCAGTGGTGGAACAGACATTGTCAGCTTAACCATTCGTAAGAAGACTGGGCGTAACGTCGGAAGTATCTCTTTCTTGGTTAATGGTACAATCATGTTGATTGCAGGAGTGACCTTTGGTTGGAAATATGCCCTTTATTCCATGATTACTATCTTTGTCTCAAGTCGTGTGACAGATGCAGTTTTCACCAAACAAAAACGCATGCAGGCCATGATTGTTACTAGCAATCCAGATGCCGTCATTGAGAAAATCCATCATAAATTGCACCGTGGAGCGACTATGATCCATGATGCTGAAGGAACTTATAACCACGAACGTAAGGCTGTTTTGATTACGGTTATCACTCGTGCAGAGTTCAATGATTTTAAACTGATCATGAAGCAAGTTGATCCAACAGCCTTTGTTTCTGTTTCAGAAAATGTTCATATTCTAGGACGATTTGTCGAAGTCGAAAACTAATCAATTATAAAAATAGATTACAAAAAACCAACTCTAAGCAAAAGATGTTAGAGTTGGTTTTTCTTATTTTTCAATGATTTCATGTGCAATCACTTGACGATAGCAGATTTGACGATTTTCTTTGACATCGTTGATGATTTGAAGAATCGTCTCAAAGGAAGTGCGACCAAGAGTAAGACTATTAATATTGACATAGGCCGCTAGGTTTAATCTTGGATTAACAGAATCAAAGCTGAGAACAGGGACATTAAGCTGATGTTCGTTGAGGTAGTTACAAACACCTTCAGCTAAGAGGCTATCTGTTGTGATAACAGCATCGGTTTTTGGATCGTATTCAAAAAGTTGTTTGCTAAATTTATAGCCCTTTTCTTCAAGAAATTCATCTGCAAAGAAAGTACGATGACTATCAAGAGGTAGATTGTGTTCTTGAAGGGCTTGCTCGTAACCTCTTAGACGATCCTGCGTAACGTAGAGTTTCTTGGTACCACCGATGAAAGCAATGCGGCTGCATCCTTTTTTGATGAAGTATTCGGCTGCATCAAATCCGGCTTGGATGTTATCGTTGTCAACAAGTGGAATAAAAGGTGATAGTGATTTCCCAAGGATGAGGAAGGGAAATTGTTCTTCTGTAACGAGTTTAACCAAGGGGTCATTTTCTTGGGCATACAAGAAGATAAGACCGTCTACACGCTTTCCATAGACCATCTGTGAAATTGCATTTAAGCGCTCTTTTTCGTCTTTTCCAGTTGCAATCTGGATGGCATAGTGATTTTCTGAAGCAACTTGTGCAATTCCTCTAAGGACAGAAGGAAAGAAAGGATTTTGGTAGAAAACATCTGAATCATCTGGAAGAACCAAGCCGATAACCTGCGTATAACTGCTAACCAGGCTTCGGGCATTGAGGTTAGGATGATAGTTGAGTTCCTTCATTGCCTTTCGAACTCGTTTTTTTGTTTCATCGCTAATGGTTGATTTGTTTTGAATAACACGGGTTACGGTTGAGGGTGAGACCCCTGCAGCCTTGGCCACGTCTTTAATCGTAACAGGCATAATAAACTCCTACTTATGGTAGTCTTGATCACGGAAATGCGTTTTGTAAAAGATAGTGACCAGGTATAGAACAAATAAAATATTTTGAACAGTAATCAAAGTTGCCATGTTTTGCCCCAAGAGACCGAGAATCATAGCAAGTAAGGTTGGTAATCCTAAACAGTTCAAAATGAAATGATAGCACTCTTTGTAGCTTTTAAATGAAAAGAGACGTGATTTTTTCGTAAAGTAGAGCAAGAGGCTAGAACCTAGAGCAACGATGAAAAAATTAAGTCCGAAGAGGAAGCTAGAACCTAACACAAGAAAGAGGCTAACATAGATACGATTCTGTTGATACCAGTCTTTAGAAATGTCTTGTGTTAAGCTTTCCTTGCTTTGGAAACTATCGGTCGTGATCGCATGATAGCGAATGCTAGTCAATTCTTTTCCTTGCTTGCTGATGATGAGTTTCTCAGGTTCAAAGTTCAGAAGTAATTCCTCAGGGAAGTTTGAACTAGAAGGGTCTCCGATTTGGATAGAAGCTTGATGAGGAGATGAACCTGTATAGCTCAACTTACCATCTACAATCTTTGCATTGGTAGCCAAATCCTGAACCACACTATCCGTCAAAGGAGTGTAGACATCATCGATGAAAGTTTCTAAAGGATAAGTTTCCTGAGAACTGTTCTGGATGGCAATAGGGACCATAGACAAACTAATCAGGAAAATACTGGTAAAAATCAGTTGAAACCAGTTGAGACCAAAACGTTGAGATAGGGGCTTACGAAATCCCCAAATACTATTAAAATAAGAAAATGGATATGGTAACATAAATCTCTTTCTATAGGCATTTTTCTATATGAGTATTATATAGAGAAATGTATTTTATTTCAAGCGGGGATAGTAGAATCCTTGGTAAAAGTGAATGTTTGTTATGATTCGTCCACTAACTAACAAGGTAATCTCAGCAAGCTCTTGTTTCTCACCAGACAATCGATGTACAAGGTCAAAAATGAAAAAGGGTGGCGGGGGGGTATATTACCCCTTGTCGCCACCGCTTGTAAGTCCTGAAACGAAGTTCTTTTGCAAGAAGAAGAAAAGTGTACAGATTGGAAGGGCGATGAGGATAGCACCTGCTGAGAAGTAGGCAATCTTCATGTTCTTCACATTGCTAACGAAGGTCTGTAGACCAACGGCAACTGTAAAGTATTCTTTTTCACGAAGCAAGAAACTAGAGAGGATATAGTCTCCGAAAGGTCCCATGAAGGCCCAGAGTGCTTGTACAGCAACCATTGGACGAACAAGAGGGAGAACGATTTGCCAGAAGCGGCGGAAATGTCCTGCACCATCAAGTTTTGCAGACTCATCAAGAGACATTGGCACGGTGTCAAAGTAACCTTTCATCAACCAAGCATTCATAGGGATACCTCCACCAACGTAGAGGAAGATGAGGAACCAGCTATGGTTAAGGGCATTCAACATGAGGGCCATAACGAAGAAGGCAGTCAAAGCAGCCATTGTAGGCACCATTTGGATAATCAAGAAGAAGACCAAACTTTGTTTACGAGCCAAGAAGTTGTAACGGCTATAGGCGTAACCAGCAAGTACGATAATACTTGTTTGTACAACCATAGTGATCAAAGCGATGATCAAAGTGTTGAGGTACCATGTACCGTACAAGGTTTCTGTAAAGAGCCCTTTAAAGTTATCAAAATTGAAGTCGATGTTAGTATCGAGTTTAAAGGCTGCGACGTTACCTGCCTTGAAGGCTGACATGATAGTAATCAACAGTGGATAGATAATCACGATTGAAAGGCCAATCAAGTAGAGGTAAGTAAGGGTTTGAGTCAGTCTACGTTTGAGTTTGATTGAGTTATTCATCTTAGACGTCCTCCATATCAAATGCGTGTAGTTTCTTGAATGCAATCATAGAGATTGAGATGACAATGATAGAGATAATCAAGGTAACAGCTGCCGCCATAGAGTATTGAGGAGATGTACCCGTTGTCAAACGGTAGATCCATGAGATCAAGATATCGGTTGAACCAGCTCCACCACCGACACTACCAGGACCACCGCCATTGAAGAGGTACATGATAGAGAAGTTGTTGAAGTTGAAGGTGTATTGGCTGATCAAAGTAGGTGCCGCAACAGCCAAGATCATTGGGAAAGTGATGTTGCGGAATTTTTGCCAAGCGTTTGCACCGTCGATATAAGCTGCTTCATACAAGTCGTTTGGAATAGACTGTAGGATACCGAGAGTAAGGACATAGATATAAGGGAATCCAAGCCAACCTTGCATCATAATCAAGGCAACCTTAGTCCAAGTAGGGTCTGTTTTCCAAGGGATGAGTGCCCCGTCAAGGAATGGAAGAACCTTAGCAAAAAGTGGCAAAACTTGGGTATTGATAGCACCAACACTATCGTTGAACATGTTTGAGAATGTCAAGATAGTGATGAAGGCTGGAACCGCCCAAGGCAGAAGGAAGATAACACCAAAGATACGTTTCCCCTTGATGAATGGTTGGTTGGCAATAATAGCTGTGAAGATACCGATTACAATCTGTAAAGTTGATGCAGACAAAGCCCAGATAATAGTCCAAGAAAGAACAGAACCGAAGGCTGAACGGAAGGTACTCAAGCTCCAGATATTTGTGAAGTTAGTCAAACCAACCCAGTCTAACAATTTGTTTGGTGGTAAGTGTTGGAAATCGTAGTTAGTAAAGGCAATCATCAAGGTTACAATAACCGGGAAGATAATCGCAAATGTCATGGCAACGTAAGATGGGATAATGAGCAAGTATGGGAATCCATTTTCATAGATACCTTTAATCATATCCTTAAGTGTCAATGGGACAGGGATGCCATTATTGATACGTTTTGCAATAGTGTGAGCGTCTTTAATATTGAGAATATAAAAGGCTAGATAAACAATTACAAAAATAGAGTGAAATGCACCACGAATCAACATGAAGAGAGAGTTGTCACGGCCAGGTTTTTCCCCAAGTGTGATCAAGTTGCTCAATTCAGGTGCTGCAAGTGCTATAAAATAGAGGACAAAAACTACTGTTACAGCAAGGAAGATAAAACCTTTAGCTTTTTGTTTATTATAGATTTGCCCCAACCCAGGAATCAATGAAAGCAAGACTGCTTTTTTTGGTTGTTGTTCCATGAGTGCTCCTTTCATAAGATACGAGCGTTGAGCTCGATGCTAATCAGTAAAACTACTGAAAACATTGTCAGTGTATCTAAAAATCAAGGGAGATGTTTGAATTATCTCCCTTGAAGCAATCAATTAGTTACCAAATTTTTGTTGGATTGTTTCTTTGATCAATGTTACAGCATCATTAGCAGCTGTTTTAGCATCTTTCTTACCACTTACAGCTTCAAATAGCATTGTTTTAGCTGGGTCCCAAACAGCTGACATTTGAGGGATGTTTGGCATTGGTTGAGCGTTTTGGAACTGTTTGATAACAGCTGTTGTCAACTCATCGTTTTTACCTTCAGCATATGAACGAGCCTCAGTGTTAGCTGGGATTTCGTTAGTTTTATCATAGAAGGCTTTTTGTTCTTCAGTTGAAACAAGGAAGTCTACAAATTTTTGAGCAGCTTCAAGGTTCTTAGTACTTGATGGGATGATCCAAGCTTTACCACCACCGAATGTTTCATAGTTTTTACCGTTTGGAAGAGTTGGGATAGTCGCAACACTGTAGTTTACTTTAGCATCTTTGAAGGCCTGAGCTTTCCAAGGACCATCAATGATAGCAGCTGTTTTACCTTCTTGGAATTGAGTTTGGATTAGGTTTGGAGCTCCTTCCGTATCTTGCATACCTTTAGGCCATTTTTCGTACCAAGTTTTAGCGTAGTTGACAGCAGTGATAGCTCCTTCGTTTGCAAGTCCGATATCTTTAGGATCTTTACCGTTGTCACCAAATACGTAACCGCCGTTACCAGCAAGAAGTCCGTATGCATAGTAGAAGTTTGTCCAGTCAGCAAGGAAGGCAGTTGTTTTACCATCTTCACCAGCGAAGGCATATTTGCTATCTTTAGCAAGGTTTTCCAAGTCAGCAAAAGTTTTTGGAGCTTCTTTAATCAAGTCTTTATTATAGTACAAAACAAGTGACTCGATAACAGCAGGAGCACCGTAAACTTTACCGTCAGCAGCTGTTACAAGAGATTTAGTTTTATCATCTGTTTTAGCACCGTCGCTCAATTTCACTTCTGAAAGTTGTCCGTCTTTACCAAGGCTACCTACTCGGTCGTATGGTGCCATCATAACGTCAGCAGCTTTACCAGATTGGTTATCTAGAGAAAGGTTATCGAGACCACCCATTTGGTCTCCTGTTTTGATAGTAACTTTTACTCCAGCTTCTTTTTCGTAAGCTTGTGCAGCTGATTCAGCAAATGCTTTATATTGGTCTTCAACGTATAAAGTAAGTTCTTTACCTTCAGATGAACCAGAATCAGCCGCTTTATCAGCAGTTTTGCTTCCGCAAGCTACCAAAAGCAAGCTAGCAAGAGTAGCAGTACCAAGTACAGCTGCGCTCTTCATGAATTTAGTTGACATAGTGTATTCCTCCTAAAGAATAACAAATTTTATAGTCTAGGGAACGCAAACGTTTTCCCTTATGACCTTAGTATAGCACAAACAGAAAACGGTTGCAAGTATTTTTTTGAAAAAAATTTAAAAAGCTTGTTACTGGCTAATTCCTAAAATTGTTTGTATAATAGAAGAGAAAGATGTAATCGTGTAAATTTCGATTCAAAAATAATTGAAGGGAAACGATTGCATGATTAGGATGATGATTAAAAGAGTATTAAAAATAAGAATATAGTAACTTGAAAGTTTGTCAAAAAAGATTAAACAATAAAAAGTTTTTTTAAAAACGCTTGCATTTATTTTAGAAATGGGTTATACTTTACATAGCGCAAACGTTTGCGCACAAATTTGAACAATTAATAAAAAAACACTTGAGGTGCTATTATGAAGAAACGTCAAAGTGGTGTGTTGATGCACATCTCATCACTTCCAGGAGCTTACGGAATCGGATCATTTGGTCAAAGCGCCTATGATTTCGTTGACTTCTTGGTTCGTACAAAGCAACGTTACTGGCAAATCCTTCCTTTAGGAACAACCAGCTACGGAGATTCTCCTTATCAATCTTTCTCAGCCTTTGCTGGGAACACTCATTTTATCGATCTTGATATTTTGGTAGAGCAAGGCTTATTAGAAGCAGGTGATCTTGAGGGAGTAGACTTCGGTAGCAATCCAACTGAAGTTGACTACGCTAAAATTTACTATGCACGTCGTCCCCTTCTAGAAAAAGCAGTCAAACGTTTCCTTGAAGTTGGAGATGTGAAAGACTTCGAAAGATTTGCTCAAGACAACCAATCATGGCTTGAACTTTTTGCAGAGTATATGGCTATTAAAGAGCATTTTGATAACTTGGCTTGGACAGAGTGGCCAGATGCAGATATTCGTGCGCGTAAAGCTTCTGCTCTTGAAAGCTACCGTGAACAATTGGCAGACAAACTTGTATACCACCGAGTAACCCAATATCTCTTCTTCCAACAATGGTTGAAATTGAAAGCTTACGCTAACGACAACCACATCGAAATCGTTGGGGACATGCCTATCTATGTAGCGGAAGATTCTAGCGACATGTGGGCAAATCCACATCTCTTCAAAACAGATGTCAACGGTAAGGCAACTTGTATCGCAGGATGCCCACCAGATGAATTTTCTGCAACTGGTCAGCTTTGGGGTAATCCAATCTATGACTGGGAAGCAATGGACAAAGACGGTTACAAATGGTGGATTGAACGCTTGCGTGAAAGCTTCAAAATCTACGATATCGTGCGTATCGACCACTTCCGTGGATTTGAGTCTTACTGGGAAATCCCTGCGGGTTCTGAAACAGCGGCACCTGGTAAATGGGTGAAAGGACCTGACTACAAACTCTTTGCAGCCGTTAAAGAAGAACTTGGTGACTTGAACATCATCGCAGAAGACCTTGGATTTATGACTGATGAAGTCATCGAGCTTCGTGAGCGCACTGGATTCCCAGGAATGAAAGTCCTTCAATTTGCTTTCAATCCAGAACACGAAAGTATCGACAGCCCACACTTGGCACCAGCAAACTCAGTTATGTACACTGGAACACACGATAACAACACTGTTCTTGGTTGGTACCGTGATGAGATTGATGATCCAACTCGTGAGTACATGGCTCGTTACACAAACCGTAAAGAGTACGAAACAGTGGTGCATGCTATGCTTCGTACAGCTTTCGCATCAGTAAGTTTCATGACGATTGCTACTATGCAAGATTTGCTAGAATTGGATGGTTCAGCTCGTATGAACTTCCCATCTACTCTTGGTGGAAACTGGTCATGGCGTATGACAGAGGAACAATTGACTCCTGCTGTCGAAGAAACTTTGCTTGACTTGACTACAATTTATCGCCGTATCAATGAAAATTTGGTAAAATTAAAGAAATAAGACATTATCAGGAGACATAAAAATGTTACCATTAAAAGAATTTGTACAAAATCGTTACAATAAATCTATCGCAGAATGTAGCAATGAGGAGCTTTACCTTGCTCTTCTTAACTACAGCAAACTTGCAAGCAGCCAAAAACCAGTGAACACTGGTAAGAAAAAAGTTTATTACATCTCAGCTGAGTTCTTGATTGGTAAACTCTTGTCAAACAACTTGATTAACCTTGGTCTTTATGACGAAGTTAAAAAAGAACTTGCTGACGCAGGTAAAGAGTTGATCGAAATCGAAGAAGTAGAATTGGAACCATCGCTTGGTAATGGTGGTTTGGGACGTTTGGCAGCCTGCTTTATCGACTCAATCGCTACACTTGGATTGAACGGTGACGGTGTTGGTTTGAACTACCACTTTGGTCTTTTCCAACAAGTGCTTAAAAACAACCAACAAGAAACTATTCCTAACGCTTGGTTGACTGACCAAAACTGGTTGGTTCGTTCAAGCCGTAGCTACCAAGTGCCATTTGCACACTTTACATTGACATCTACTCTTTACGATATCGATGTACCTGGTTACAAAACTGCTACGAAAAACCGCTTGCGTTTGTTTGACTTGGATTCAGTTGATTCATCTATCATTGAAGATGGCATTAACTTTGATAAGACAGACATCGCTCACAACTTGACTCTTTTCCTTTACCCAGACGATAGCGACAAACAAGGTGAATTGCTCCGTATCTTCCAACAATACTTCATGGTTTCAAACGGTGCACAATTGATCATCGATGAAGCAATCGAAAAAGGAAGCAACTTGCATGACCTTGCTGACTACGCAGTTGTACAAATCAACGATACTCACCCATCAATGGTGATCCCTGAATTGATCCGTCTTCTGACTGAACGTGGTATCGAACTTGATGAAGCAATCTCTATCGTTCGTAGCATGACTGCCTACACAAACCACACAATTCTTGCTGAAGCCCTTGAAAAATGGCCTCTTGAATTCTTGGAAGAAGTGGTTCCTCACTTGGTACCAATCATCAAAGAATTGGACCGTCGTGTTCGTGCTGAATACAAAGATCCAGCTGTTCAAATCATTGATGAACACGATCGTGTACACATGGCCCACATGGATATCCACTATGGATACAGCGTAAACGGAGTTGCCGCTCTTCACACAGAAATTTTGAAGAACTCTGAGTTGAAAGCTTTCTACGATCTTTACCCAGAAAAATTCAACAACAAAACAAACGGTATCACATTCCGTCGCTGGCTTATGCATGCTAACCCAAGCTTGTCTCACTACTTGGATGAGATTCTTGGTCGCGAATGGCACCATGAAGCTTCTAAATTGGAAGACCTTCTTTCTTACGAAGACAAGGCTGCTGTCAAAGCAAAACTTGAAGATATCAAAGCTCACAACAAACGTAAATTGGCTCGTCACTTGAAAGAACACCAAGGTGTGGAAATCAATACAAACTCTATCTTTGATATCCAAATCAAACGTCTTCACGAGTACAAACGTCAACAAATGAACGCTTTGTATGTGATCCACAAATACTTGGACATCAAGGCTGGTAACATCCCTGCTCGTCCAATCACAGTATTCTTTGGTGGTAAAGCAGCTCCTGCCTACACAATCGCTCAAGACATCATCCACTTGATCCTTTGCTTGTCAGAAGTGATTGCCAACGATCCAGCAGTAGCTCCACACTTGCAAGTGGTAATGGTTGAAAACTACAACGTTACTGCAGCAAGCTTCTTGATCCCAGCATGTGACATCTCAGAACAAATCTCATTGGCTTCTAAAGAAGCTTCAGGTACTGGTAACATGAAATTCATGTTGAACGGAGCTTTGACTCTCGGTACTATGGACGGTGCTAACGTTGAAATCGCTGAGTTGGTTGGCGACGAAAACATCTACATCTTCGGTGAAGATTCAGAAACTGTTATCGACCTTTATGCGAAATCAGCTTACAAATCAAGCGAGTTCTACGCTCGTGAAGCGATCAAACCATTGGTTGACTTCATCGTGAGTGACGCTGTTCTTGCAGTTGGTAAGAAAGAACGCTTGGAACGTCTTTACAACGAATTGATTAACAAAGACTGGTTCATGACTCTTCTTGACTTGGAAGACTACATCAAAGTCAAAGAGCAAATGCTTGCTGATTACGAAGACCGTGATGCATGGTTGGATAAAGTCATCGTCAACATTGCTAAAGCAGGATTCTTCTCATCTGACCGTACAATTGCTCAGTATAATGAAGATATCTGGCACTTGAACTAATACTCTTCGAAAATCAAATTCAAACCGCGTCAACGTCGCCTTGCCGTACTCAAGTACAGCCTGCGGCTAGTTTCCTAGTTTGCTCTTTGATTTTCATTGAGTATAAGATACGAAATTTTATAGTTATTACACTATCTAGCAAAAAAGCGAGTTTCAATTGAAATTCGCTTTTTTGAATGTTATGGACTTGAGGTTAACTGGTCTCAAAAGAAAAAATAATTTGTCAATAATTTTTAGACTTCAAAATCAGACCTAGAGAACACTAAGAAGGTTGTTTGTACTACCTTTAAATCTCAGGTTCTTCTTAGCTGTTACCTCAAATTTCTTGTATTCGTTTACAAACAGTATTATAATAGTATTATAGTAAAGAAAGAGGGTGTTTTTATGTGGAAAAAATATTTTTCAAAATATAAATGGACTGATTTATTTTGGATTCTTTTGGTAATTTGGTCATGCCTTTATATGGGCAATAGCACTTCCTTTCCACTGACTCATCAAGAAATCTCTTTTCATGGATGTTGTTATGGAGCATCACTTGCCTTATATAGTTACTTAGTTTATAAAATACATGTTATAATAAAGCTATGGCATATAGTACAGATTTTAAACAACGAGCATTAAATTACATCAAAGAGGGACACAGCCATGTCGAGGCATCCAAAGTTTTTGA
>NZ_JAQFJH010000016.1:0-43837 GCF_030440025.1 Streptococcus sp. SO2 | reverse complement strand
TACTTGCATGTATTAGGCACGCCGCCAGCGTTCGTCCTGAGCCAGGATCAAACTCTCATTAAAAGTTTGAGTTCTCACTCATTTCTGTCACTGACAGATTTATTGTTTTTTTCATTGTTCAGTACTACAACCTTAGTTGTAGTGCCCTGCACATTGGTTCGTCTTGTTCAGTTTTCAAAGGTCTTTGTCACTCACTTCTCTCAAGCGACAACTATATTAGTATATCACAGCCGCTTTCGCTTGTCAACACTTTTTTGAAACTTTTTTTAATTTTTTTCATCCAGTGTTCCAACTGCTTCATACTATAGTCCGTACGGGATTCGAACCCGTGTTACCGCCGTGAAAAGGCGGTGTCTTAACCCCTTGACCAACGGACCGGAGTTGTTATTTTCAACTCTTACTATTATACCGACTTTTCGTACTTTGTCAACACCTTTTTTAACTTTTTTTCATTTCTCCTGAATTAATCCCTTCAGCTCTCTGAGAAGGGCTTTGTGGCCTTTAAATCGTTCGTCTGCTTTCTTACAATAATTCTTTTTTATGAAGCACATATCATTTTTTGAAAACATTTCTTCATATTACTCAAGTAACTGTTCCATTCTTATTTTCAGAAAATTTGAATCATTTCTTCTAAGAGAGCATTGACATAGGTGAACTTGTATTTTGTTTTCTATATATCGAAATCTTTGATTTAAATTCGAGTTCCCTCAATTTTAAAAAAAAAAAACAGAGAAAACTTGCGCTTCCTCTGTTTATAGTATTTAAGATAATTAATTTTCTTCACTCATTTTTGATTTTACTTCGTCATAAGATAGTGCATGTGATTCCTCTTCTACTGTTTCAGGCATCTTTCCTGTTTCGTATAGAGATTTAATTTGTGTACTATCCAATGTTTCGTATTTCAATAATGCTTCTGCAATTAGCTTGTGAGTTTCACGATTTGACTGGATAATTTCAGCAGCTTTGTTTCGTGCTTCATTCAACAATGAACGAACTTCTTCGTCAATTTCATAAGCTGTTTGTTCTGAAATTGATTTTTGAGGGCTTTGTGCACCAAACATGGCATGATTTCCTTCATATTGTACTGGACCAAGTTTTTCACTCATACCATACTCTGTAACCATTGCACGCGCCATCTGAGTAGCTTGTTCGAAGTCATTAGATGCTCCAGTTGTTTGGACGTTAAAGATAATCTCTTCAGCTACACGTCCACCCATTAAGCCAGCTAATTGCTCTTTCATATCTTCTTTAGATAGAAGCATTTGGTCTTCTTTAGGAAGTGCGATCATATATCCGCCTGCACGTCCACGTGGTACTATGGTAACTTTATGAACAACACGAGCATTTGACAATACTAGACCGACAATGGTGTGTCCTGCCTCATGGTAGGCAACCAACTCACGTTCTTTTTGTGAAACTGTCTTGTCTTTCTTAGATGGTCCAGCGATGACACGATCTTCTGCCTCATCAATATCAGAAGCATCAATCACTGATTTATTACGACGAGCTGCAACTAAAGCTGCTTCGTTCAATACATTTTCCAAATCGGCACCAACAAAACCTGGAGTTTGTTGTGCTACCAATTTCAAATCTACATCTTCAGCTAAAGGTTTATTTCTAGCATGGACTTTCAAGATTGCTTCGCGACCCTTAACATCAGGACGACCAACTAATACTTTTCTATCAAAACGGCCTGGACGAAGTAGGGCCGGATCAAGAACATCTGAACGGTTTGTTGCCGCAATGACAATAATTCCTTCATTTCCTTCAAAACCATCCATTTCAATCAAGAGTTGGTTTAAGGTTTGTTCTCGTTCATCATTACCTCCACCTAAACCGACACCACGTTGTCGACCAACGGCATCAATTTCATCAATGAAGATAATAGCTGGTGCTGCTTTTTTTGCATCCTCAAAGAGAGAACGTACACGGCTCGCACCGACACCGACGAACATTTCTACAAAGTCAGAACCTGAAATACTAAAGAATGGTACACCAGCTTCTCCTGCGACTGCTTTAGCAAGTAATGTTTTACCAGTTCCCGGAGGCCCCTCTAAGAGAACACCAGCTGGAATCCGGGCACCCAATTTTGTAAATCGTTTTGGATCTTTTAAGAATTCAACAACTTCAACAAGTTCTTGTTTCTCTTCTTCTGCGCCTGCGACATCTGAAAAGCGAACTTTAATATCCTCTTTGTTAGCAGCCTTAGCTTTACTACGTCCAAAGCTCATTGGATTACGTCCGCTATTTCCGCCCATATTTCCCATCATAGAGAAGAGGAAGAAGAATAAGATAGCAAATGGTACTACTGAAACCAGGATGTTAATCCACATACCACTTGAGCTTTCGTGTTTCACTTCAATTTCTGTTTGATGTTCACTTGCTAACTTTTGCAAATCCGTTACAGTTGTATCTGATGGGAGGATAATACTTGTAAATTTCTCTACTTTTGTAGCAGATGGTGTAAAAAATTGAATTCCCGTTTCCTGTTTCTCTGTCTTAGCAGTTTTGTAGACACCAGACACTTCAATAACACTACCACTTGGTTGGTAGGTTATTTCTTTTACATTGTCGTTAGTGATTTCCTGAACCAATTCTGAATACTTAATTTGTTGACTATGACCAGCGGATCTGCCAGCAAAAAAGTACTGGAATCCTGTCACTAGCAAGAAAATCATCAACAAATAAAGAAATGGATTTTTTATGAAACCATTATTTTGTTTTTGCATTCAAACACTTACCCTTCTATTTTGAGTAAACTTCCTCTTTCAATACACCTACATAAGGAAGGTTACGATAGTTTTCATTATAGTCTAAACCGTAGCCTACAACAAATTCATTTGGAATTGTAAAACATGTATAATCTGCTTCGATTTCTACTGTACGACCTTCTGGTTTATCAAGCATGGTGACAATCTTAACAGAAGCTGCTTCTCTTGCAGTAAACATTTCTCTCAAACTCTTCAAGGTTTGACCAGTATCAATGATATCTTCTACAAAGACAACATGTCGACCTTTAATATCTTGAGTTACGTCTTGTTTAATATTAATGACACCACTACTTACAGTCCCACCATGATAGCTAGAGACCATCATAAAGTCCATTTCAAGATGTGTATCAATATATTTCACCAATTCTGCCATAAAAGGAATAGAACCTTTTAGAATTCCAACTAAAATCGGATTTTTTCCCTCATAATCTTTTGTCAACTGAGCACCCAATTTTTTAGCTGCTTCTGTAATTTCATCTTGTGAAATCAAAATTTTCTTGATATCTTTTTCTAACATGATTTTACCTATCTATTTTTTCTATATAAAGTACAGTGTTCATTATATCATTTTTCATTTTTTTACTCAAATCACTGATTTCAATTCCTAAAACTGAACAAATTTTTCCAAATTGCTCAATGATAATAGCTTTTTCTCGTTTTTCTTTAGGAATTTTTAAATCAATAAAAAGTCGTCTTAGTTTTTTACGATGACCATTTTTTATCAAATAATCACCGGGATGTCGATGCCGTAAAATCAACGATGTTTCACGAGAAACATTTATCTTTTGAACATTTTCCCCTTTTAGAGGGATTCCAAATGAAAATAAATAACCTTCATAATGAACTTGATTTTGATAGTCTAACACACAATCACTACTTTTTTCATCAGACTTTGGTCTGATTTTACAAATTTTAAAGTGTTGGTATTTTTTTACAAGTTCATAACCATTTTTTAAACGATGACGATATTGACTCTTGGTTCTTAAAATATGATGGACCTGTTGGAATTGTTCTCTTGTTACATTTAAATCAGCAAAACAACTAAGGTATTGTTGTAGTAAAACTCGCTGTGTTGCTTCACTAAAAGATAAAAACTGAGTTAAATCTTCCACATTGACTGTTTGAGATAATTCAGTCAGAGCAATTTGATAGTCAAATACTTCTTTTCCAAACTCTAAAAACGCTCTCTTTAGCTGAATATTTTCTTTTTCCAGTTGTGGTAAGTAAATATTACGAACTCGATTGCGAAAATAATGATTTTCTTTATTCGTCCTATCTTCAAAATGCTCAACTTCAGTAAAATCCTTCTTATAAAAAGACAGTAAAGGACGAATTAATTCTCCCTTATCAAACGTTTGTCTCTCTTTTATAGCTGATAAATGTTGTAGTCTAACACCTCGAATCAATCGCATTAAAATCGTCTCAGCCTGATCATCTGCATGATGAGCTGTTACAAGGGCTGTAGAGGAAGTTTTCTCCATTACTTCTCTAAAAAAATCATAGCGAAATTGACGAGCATTTGCTTCTGAAAAATCTCCAGTAAAATGAGCTACGTAAATTGGAACTCCAACTTGTTCAGCTAGTTTTCTTAATTCAATTTCTTCATCATCTGATTCTGGTCGTTGTTTATGGTTCACATGAGCTAAAAACAAATCAATCCCAAGTTCTTTTTGGTAAGTTGAAAGGAGATGAAAAAGAAACATCGAATCCAATCCACCAGACAAGGCTAGTACAACTCGTGAATGATCTTTAAAATAACCTTTTTCTAGAAAATGATTTAAAAAATCTTGGTCTCTCATTTTAGGACCTCATAGACATCCTTAGAAATTTTAGAAATGGTATCATAATCAGAATTTTTGGTAAAGATTGAAATGATGAAAGGAGAATCTGTATAGACTATTCCTACATCGTGTTTAAATTCATCTGCATCCCCAATTTTATGGGCTACCTTAGCAGAAATATTCTTAGCAATCCTCTGATTATCAAAAGCTGTTTGCGATAGAGATTCTAAAACAAAACCATTCTGATTATAAATAGATTCCATAACTTGACCAGCCATTCTAGCTGAAGCCAACTTATCTGTCACATCCCACTCTTCACCTGCGATAGTAGCCATTTCTTTTTTAAAAGCTTCATCTGATTTATTCGTAATATAATAAGCAAGAATATTATGAGCTACATTGTCAGATTCTTTCGCTGTCTTTGTAATTAAATCTTTGAGAGTGTACTCTTTATCGTCCGCTGTTTTAGGGAGGCTTCCACTTCCTTCGGGTTTATAAGAACCAGGGAAATCATTTACTTCAGAAACGTACTTCAATTTCGTGTCAAGTTGGTAATCACCTTGATTGATTTTTTCTTGAACATAATAAAGATAAGGCAATTTCATAACACTAGCAGAGTACATTTTTTGATCTTCGTTAATCCCAGCTTCCTTACCCGTGCTTAATTGTTTAACATAAATAGAAAATTGTTCATTTTGATAATTCGCAGATAACAACTCTTGTACTTTCTGGATACGATTG
Source organism: Streptococcus sp. SO2 (assembly GCF_030440025.1). The sequence goes on along the minus strand of NZ_JAQFJH010000016.1, from coordinate 38,544 downwards.
TCATCATTGGAAATGTAATCCGTCGAAACCCAACCAATTTGTTTGATATGTAAGAATTCACGACCTTCAGCAAAAATAGACATATCTGCTTCAACCTCTTGATAAGCTGCTAAAGTAGACTTTAATTCTTGTTGATCATAAGGACTATTATAAACGACAAATTCTGGTTCTAACCATACTCGTTTAGAAAAATCGTTGACAATTGAACTATCGTATAAAAGTCGTTTATCAGCCATCACAAATTGATTATTTGACAATTTAAACACAGGCTGTCCTTGTTTATTTAATCTCCATTCTAAAACAGATAATGTTGTATCTGCATTGACTTTTCCTGATTCTTTAATCAAATCTTCTGTAGAATAAACAGACGTTTCACCATAAAATTTTGGAGATTCTATAACATCTTGATAGTAAAAATGATACGAAGCGTGGGTTAAGGAATAAACTTCTTGGTTTGGAATGATAACTGGATTCTCAGTGCTTACTACTTGGACACTTTTTAAAAAAATAGGAAGTAGTAATATCACTAAAAATTTACGCATTCTTTTTTTCCTCTTCTTCTTGTAGCCGTAACAGATGATTTTTTTGAGCTAACTCTTCTAATTTTTCATCTGATTGACTTAAAAACTTTTCTACAATATCTAATAAATTTTCCATTTTACATTACCTAGGAAGTAAGTCCGGAATAGTATAAACTTCCTCCCATGATTTTGAATAGTAATATTTTGCACGCAAATACTTGGCTGCGTATGTTTCATCCTTTAATTTGGTTGCAAGATTTGATTCTTTATCTTTTTCATCGCTCAATTCTTGATACTGTTTTTTCAGATCGGCTAACTGTTGGCGACGTTCGAGTAGTTGCTGATAACTTTGAGTCAAATTATAGGTTGGTAGGATGAACAACAACATAATCAAAATCAAAACCCAGCCCATAAAACGATTTCGTCTTTGTCGTTCTTCCATCAAGTATTTACGACGTTGGTGTTCATTTTGAATAAAAGAATTATTCATTTGTACAATTTTTTTATACATCGTTTTCTACCCTTGTTTCGCTGATAATTTCATACATACCTGCAGCATCTTCTTTTTTAGTGCTATCTTTCATTTCCAGCACCTTTACAAGTAACAATTTATTTCCAAAGCGAATTTCAACCTGATCATTGAGTTTTAAATCTGTTGAACTTTTAGCAAGTATTCCATTTACCTTGATTCGCCCTTTATCTGCAACTTCTTTAGCCACTGTACGACGCTTAATAATTCTTGATACTTTTAAATATTTATCTAATCTCATTTTTATTACCTCAAATTATTATTGTACCATTTTTCTACCTTTTATAGAAGAAAAAAGATAACTCCTAATGTGACTCTTTTGAATCTTTTATGTTTGCTAATGATTCTCCAAAAGTTAAAAGACCTTCTAAAATCTCATAATCCTTTTTATTACGAATATCAAAAACAACTTCGATTAAACCTTGATTTTCTGAAATATTAGCCTTCAAACTTGTCTGAGATAGAGCCTGGAAATAATCTTGTGTTAAAAATAGTTGCTGCGAAATTTTTTCAAATTGAATGACAAGTTTATTATTTTTTCTTTCAACACGATTGACAAACACTTTATCAAGATATGCTTTAGCTAATCCAATTTCTAAAAGGTAAGCAACCACATCTGGATATTCTCCAAAACGATCGATCAACTCATCTTGTAATTCTTCATAGTTGACACGATCGTCAATCTGACGAATTCTCTTGTAAATTTCAATTTTATGTCGTTCATCTGAAATATACTCATCTGGAAGATAAGCATCAATTTGTAGAATTAACTCAGCATTTCCTTTTTCACGCTTTTTGTCAGTTCCATTTTTCTTAGCAATTGCTTCTTCTAACAACTGAGAGTACAACTCAAAACCAACAGAATCAATAAATCCAGACTGAGAGCTTCCTAAAAGATTCCCAGCTCCACGAATGGATAAATCACGCATAGCAATTTTGAAACCAGAACCCAGTTCAGTAAAACCTTTGATAGCTTCTAATCTCTTCTCAGAAACTTCTGTCAAAGTTTTATCTGGACGATACATGAGATAGGCATAAGCAATTCGATTACTACGACCAACACGACCTCTTAATTGATACAAGGTTGACAATCCCATATGATCTGCATTTTCTATAAACAAGGTATTAGCATTTGGAATGTCTACACCTGTTTCAATGATTGTTGTAGTCACTAAAATATCATATTGTCCTTCAATGAAATCAAGAAGTGTATTTTCTAAGCGAATTTCACTCATTTGACCATGGACAAATCCAATAGAAGCTTCTGGAATCAGTTCTTGTAACTCTGAAACCTTCTTTTCAATAGTGTCAACTTTGTTGTAAAGATAGTAAACTTGACCACCACGATCCATTTCTCTCAATACAGCATCACGAATGACACGATCATTCTGTTCAAGGACATAGGTTTGTACAGGATATCGATTGGTTGGAGGAGTTTCGATGACTGATAAATCTCGGATACCTAGCATAGACATATGAAGAGTTCGAGGAATTGGTGTAGCTGTCAAGGTTAAGACATCAACCTTCTTTTTTAATTCCTTCAAAGCTTCCTTATGCTTAACACCAAAACGTTGCTCTTCATCAATAATCATCAACCCCAAATCAGCAAACTCAACATCTTTAGACAAGACTCTATGGGTCCCTATCAAGATGTCTACTTGACCTTTTTTTAATTTCTCAAGTGTTTCAGTCTGTTCTTTTTTACTTCTGAAACGACTCAAAACATCTACGTTGACAGCAAATTGTTCAAATCTTTCCTTGAAATTACTGTAATGTTGCTGAGCAAGAACGGTTGTTGGCACTAAAACGACAACCTGTTTATGATCATTGACAGCCTTAAATGCAGCTCGCATAGCTACTTCTGTCTTACCAAATCCAACATCTCCAACTAAAAGTCGGTCCATCGGTTGAGAAGCCTGCATATCTTTCTTAATCTCTTCGATACTTCTAAGTTGGTCCTCAGTCTCTACATATGGGAATGCTTCGTCAAAAGCGTTTTGGTCTTCATCATCTTTTGAAAATGCAAAACCTTTAAGTTGACTTCTCTCTGCATATAACTTAATTAAATCATCTGCAATATCTTCAACTTGACTCTTTACTTTTTGCTTCGCTTTTTTAAAACGTCCATCGTTTAATTTGTTTAACTTTGGAGCCTTACCATCACTAGAAACATACTTAGAAAGAGTCTGTATCTGCTCCACAGGGATGGAAATACGGTCCCCATTTTGATATAGAACACTTACGTAGTCTCGATGAATCCCTTTGATTTCAATCGTTTCAATCCCTAAATATTGACCAATACCATGAATTTGGTGAACAACATAGTCTCCTTTTTGAAGTTCATTATAATCCTTTAATCGCTCAGCGTTACTGATATTTTGTCTTCGATATTTCCGTTTAATCTTCTTTTTAAAAATTTCATATTCAGTGATAAATACAAGATTTTCATCTACAAAATGAAACCCATGTCGCAGATTTCCTTCAATAAGATTGACAGTTCCTTTACAGATTTCACTTTCATTACTATTATCAATTTTAATATCGTATTCATCAAGAATCGTTGACAGTTTCTTTAGTTCAGTTTTGCTACTTGATTGAAGAACAATCGTATACTTTAATTTTTTGTAACGTTCAATTTCTTCTTTCAGAAAAGAAAACTGATTAAAGAACTCTTGCATAGGATATTGATTGAACTGGTACAGATTATTAAATTTCAAATTTCCAAGCCCTTTTTGAAAATTTGAAAAGAAACTCGCTGGTACATATTTTTTAAACTGACTTTCTACATCAGCAAAATATTGTAAACTTGATACTGCTTTACTATTATGTAAATCTTCTGTAAAGTAGCTAGCTGTTTCCTTATCAAAAGCATCGTACTGGTTCATGATTTTTTGAAAATCATCAAATATAACAGGAACTTGATTCAAATAGTCTATCAAGGTCCACTGTTTTTTATAAAATACAGACAAAAACTTGCGAATATCTGCATGAAGAACTTGCTCTTTCGTACAACTAAAAACTTCTTCTAGGTAAGACTTTAAAGTTGGAGAAAGTGCCTTATCAATCTCATGTTCTAAAAATTTCTGACCACGATGATAATCTTCATTCGTTAACAAAATATCACTAGCTGGATAGATTAGTACTTGAGTTTTACTATCTTTTGATAATTGAGTTTCTGTATCAAATTCTCTAATGCCATCAATCTCATCACCGAAAAATTCAATCCGATAAGGACAAATTTGAGAGGTTTCAAATATATCTAGAATATCTCCACGAAGGCTAAATTCTCCCTGACTTTGAACTTGTGTAACTTTCTTATAACCAAGAGAAATCAAGTGATTTTTTAATTCTCTTTGTTCGCATTCTTGCCCCACTTGAAGTTCTAAGATACTATCATCAAAAACTTGAGGATTCGGCAAGAATACTCGACTAGCTGCGACGTTACAAACTAAAATCCCTCTTTGAGACTCATCTCTTAGAAAACGTAAAGCTTCAACCCGAGAAAAAATCTTTTCCTGAGATGATACCAAAAATTCAACCATTGGTGAATCATCTACTAGAAATGGATAAACCAGATCAGAACCTAATATGGAGATTAGATCATTAATCAGACGCTCAGCCTCTCCATATGTTGAGGTCATCACTAAAACCTTATCCTGACTCTTCAGACTGCTAGCAATCGCTAACGATTTTGCTGAGCCAGAAAGACCTAGCAATAATTGTCTTTGTTTCTGTGGTAAGTTCTCATGCCAAGATAGAATTTGTTTATTCTCTAAAAAGAAATCGATTAATGCCATTTCCTTACCCATTATATTTCTGCATCGTCTTTTCAAAGTTTTTTTCTTGTAAATAATAATTTACAGCATCGTCAACCTTGTCAATTGACTGTAAAATACCAATATAATCTTCTTGATCAAACTTACTCAAAACATGGTTAACAACAGACATTCCTTTTTTAGGTCTTCCAATGCCAATCTTTACACGATTGAAAACCTGTGTACCAATATGTTGAATAATCGACTTAATTCCATTATGACCACCAGCTGATCCTTTAGCACGAAGACGAATTTTTCCGACTTCCATGTCAAGATCATCGTAAATAATCAGTAAATCTTCAATATCTAAACCATAGTAGGTTAACAATGCATGAACAGCTTTTCCACTTTCATTCATAAAAGTCGTCGGTTTCACCAGATAAATTTTTTCACCGTTAAGAAAAAATGAGGCTAACTCAGCTTGGAATATCTTATCGTGTTTAAAGGTAACATTTTGTTTTTTGGCTAGTTGGTCAATCAGCATAAAGCCAACATTGTGTTTGGTTTCAAAATATTTATCTCCTGGATTTCCCAATCCTACAAGTAATTTTGTCATTTAAATTTCCTTTCAAAAGCCAAAAGGGTTGGAATTTTTTTCCAACCTAATTGACATTATTTTAAATATTTATTAAACGTTAAAGCGGAATTCCATAATATCGCCATCTTGCACGACATATTCTTTTCCTTCTTCACGCAAACGTCCTGCTTCTTTTACAGCCTTTTCAGAGCCGTATTTTACCAAATCGTCATAAGACATAGTCACTGCACGAATAAAACCTTTTTCGAAATCAGAGTGGATGATACCAGCTGCTTGAGGAGCTTTCATGCCACGTTTAAAGGTCCAAGCACGAACTTCTTTTTCACCGGCTGTGAAGTAAGTTCCAAGTCCTAACAAATGATATGCTGCACGAGTCAACTTATCCACACCTGATTCTGTCAAACCAATGGCTTCAAGAAACTCTTTTTTATCTTCATCGTCTAACTCAGAAATTTCTTCTTCAGCACGCGCCGAGATAACCACTACCTCTGCATTTTCTGTTGCTGCGAATTCACGAATTTGTTTCACATAATCGATAGATTCTGGATCTCCAACGACATCCTCATCAACGTTAGCTACATAAAGAACTGGTTTCGTGGTCAAAAGGAAGAGTCCTTTAACAACTTTTTGTTCTTCATCTGTGAATTCAATGGTACGAGCTGATTTTCCATCTTCAAGAACAGGTTTAATCTTTTGAAGAACATTAAATTCTGCAACTGATTCCTTATCTTTTTGCGTACGTGCCATTTTTTCTACACGCGCATAGCGTTTATTGACTGATTCTAAATCAGCAAGAATCAACTCTAGGTTAATGGTATCAATATCTGCTAGCGGATCCACAAAGGCATCTTCACGACCTTGTTCACGCATGACATTTTCATCATCAAAGGCACGAACCACATGAACAATCGCATCAACTTCACGGATGTTGGCCAAGAATTTATTCCCAAGACCTTCTCCTCTTGATGCTCCTTTTACAATACCTGCAATATCTGTAAACTCAAAGGTTGTTGGAACTGTCTTTTTAGGAGTAATCATTTCCGTCAATTTTTGGAGGCGTTCATCTGGAACTTCTACCATTCCAACGTTTGGATCAATGGTCGCAAAAGGATAGTTTGCAGCCTCTGCTCCTGCTTTTGTAATTGCATTAAATAGGGTTGATTTACCAACGTTTGGTAAACCTACAATACCTGCTGTTAAAGCCATAATTTCTCATTCTCCGTTCACATTTCAATCTTCAATATTATAACACAAAAAGGGAAAACTTGCTAACCCTCTTACTATGGGGTTCCTAGTCGATGATTTTGTTCATTTTTCTTTCAAAATCATAGCGACTCATCATGACCACATGATCACAATTGCTACATTTTATTTTGATATCTGCTCCAACACGGGTAATTTCCCAGCGATTTGCCTTTTTGCCTGTTGACTTAATCGTACAAGCATGAGGTTTTTTCATTTCAACAAAATTTCCAACTTGATACATAGTTAGTCTCCTTTTTCTTTTTCGATTATATCATAAAAGAGGCGAGCTAGGCTCAACCTCTTTCCATTAATTTGTACGAACTGGTGTGATGAGCTGCATGAAATCTTCATCTGTATCAGCTGGAACCAGAGTAAATGGACGAACTGCTGAAATAAAGCTGATTGTAACTTTTTCGCTATTCAAAGCTTTTAGTGCTTCAATCAAATAAGTTGGGTTGAAACTAATTGTCAAATCAGCACCACTTACATTTTCAGTATCAATTTCTTCGTTTACTTTCCCTACTTCTGGAGAATGAACATGGGCACTTACAACTCCTTCTTTGATTTCTAATTTAACAGTACCATTTTGTGTCGCACTTGATAATAGGCGAGCACGTTCCATAGACTGGCGTAGTTTAGCAACATCAAAAGTCACTGTTGTATTGAAATCTGTTGGAATCAATCGATCGGTATCTGGATAATTTCCTTCTAAAAGACGTGTGTAGAAGCTAATATTTTCACTTCTAAAGAGAATTTGATTATTGGCGAAGAAAATCTCTACTGTTTCGATATCATCCGTAAAAACAGCTGAAAATTCGCGTAGCGAACGACTTGGGATGACAACATCAAAATCATCGCTATTTTTTTCAAGAGTCAATTTCTTCTGACTGAGACGGTGAGAGTCTGTCGCAACTGTTTTTAATTCTTTGTGGTTGCTTAAAACAAAGTGGACACCTGTCAAAATAGGACGGCTTTCTTGGGTACTAGCTGCAAAAGCTGTTTCATTGATAATCTTTTTAAGAAGTTTTGTTTCAAGAACTAAAGGATTGCTTGCAGAAATTTCCTGAATACGTGGATATTGCTCACTATCTTTTCCTTTAAGAGTAATCTCTGATTTTCCACTAGTTAAGACAATTTGCTTTTGTTCAATCTCTTTAAAATCAAGTGTTACATCTGGAAGACTTGAAACAACATTGATAAAGAAAGAAGCTTCCAGTAGAACTGAACCTAAAGAGTTAATCAAGAGACCTGCATTTTCATTTTTTTGCGAGATAAAATTTTCGATTGAGATTTGACCATTTGATCCAATCAAGGTAATTCCTTCATTGGTAACATCAATTTTTACAGTCGATAAAATAGGAATTGCATTCTTTGAGCTAATAGCTCTCTTTGTTGTATTTAAAGCTTGTAAAAATAAGTTTTTATTAATTGAAAAATGAATCATGGATTCTCCTTTATTCTTTTTATTATTAGAAGGATAATAGTAATAATAGAGCGTGTGAAATCTGTGGAAAAACACTTGTAATCAAGAAAACTCAAGGACAGAGCCTTGTTTAAAAGATGTGGATAAATAAGAGATTTTTTAAAAAGTTATCCACAAGTTATTTAATTTTCTTTTTGATGTTTTCAATTTCTATACGTAAATTATCATCTGTTTCAAGCATGGATTTGATTTTTCCATGAGCGTGAATGACCGTTGTGTGGTCTTTACCACCAAACTCTTTTCCAATCTTAGGAAGGCTATTATCAGTCATTTCTCTGGCTAGATACATGGCAACTTGACGGGCTAAAACGATATTTTGAACACGTCTAGTTCCTTTCATTTCCTTGACACTAACACCATAGAAGTTTCCAACTTCTGTCTGGATTTTATCAATTGGAATCACGATCATTTTGCTAACGTCTTGTTTACGAGCACGAATAGCTTCAGCTGCAATGTCAACTGTGATATCGTTAATCTTTTTGACTTTGGCCATTAGGCTGATATCGTTGAGTGCTCCCTCGAGTTCTCGCACGTTAGAGTCAAACTGTCCAGCTAAATATTCGAGTGTATCATTCTGAAAATGATAGTTGAGATGTTCAGTCTTACTCTGTAAAATAGCAATACGTGTTTCAAAATCAGGTGGTGTGATATCTGTCGTTAATCCCCACGAGAAGCGCGTGACCAGACGTTCAGGTAGACTCTCTAAATGTTCAGGCCTACGGTCGCTCGTCAAAACAATCTGTTTATTATTATTGTGAAGGGCATTAAATGTATTGAAGAACTCTTCCTGAGTTTGTACTTTCTTTCCACTAAGTGATTGAATATCATCAATGAGTAGGAGGTCTAAACTACGGTAAGTTTTCTTGAATTTTTCCATATCATTGAGTCTCAAATGCTCTAGGAATTCATTAATGAAGCTTTCAGCAGGTATGTATTTTACACGCGCATTTGGGCTCTTTTTTAGAATTTCATTTCCAAGGGCATTTAACAGGTGAGTTTTTCCAAGTCCAGGCCCTCCGTAGATAAATAGAGGATTGTAAGTTAATCCTGGATCTTCAGAAACAGCCAAAGCAGCAGACTTAGCCCAAACATTACCATCCCCTTGAACAAAATTATCGAAAGTATACTTTTCCTTGAGTCCAGTTTCAGAATATGGAATAGTGGATTGACTTGGTTGATAATCGTTGCCAGGTTCAGACTCGAAAGCTACTTGTGAGCTAGTTTCTTCAACTTTCGTGAAGATATAATGAGCTTTTATTTCAGTATCATAGATTTCAAAACCTGCTGCTAAAAGCATCCCATTGATATTTCTTTCCCAGAATATCTGCATTTCATCGCGGGGTAAGAAAATCGTTGCAGTATTTTCTTCAACTTTAACCAGTTTTGCGTCTAAAATATAGAAATCATAAACTGACTGAGTTAATTTATCATGTGCAAGTTCTAAAAGACGATTCCAAAATTGTTTTTCCTTCAATGATTTCCTCCTCCTTTACTATAGAATTTAAAAGGTTTATTGATAGAATCATTTTACCATAGATAAGATTATTTTTCCACAAGTTGTGGAAAACAATTAACAATGTTTTTAAATGTTATCCACAAAATGTGGATAACTAAGAAAAATTCTGAAATACTGGGCTTTTAAAAACTAAAATGCAGTGGATAACCATGTTCGTTAAGAATACTAAAATAACAGCCTTATTTCAGGCTGTTAATAAATTGTTGGTATTCATCTTGGTTATGGAAGGAAATTGAAATTTTACCACTATCTTTTTTTTGTAGCTTAATCTGAACATCTAATCCGAGTATTTTTTTCAATTTTTGCTCTTCGTCTTTGACAAAGTGGTCTTTTTCTTTTTTGCTGCTCTTCTTCGTTTTTTGTAGTATTTGTTCAACTTGTCGAACAGAGAGATTTTCAGTTTGAATACGATTCAAGAGTTTATCTTGTTTATCACTTGATAATTGAATGAGGAGTCTAGCATGAGCTTTAGAAAGTCTACCACTTTCAACTTCTGTCAGGATATGTTTAGGTAATCCTAACAATCGAACTAGGTTTGTAATATAAGGTCGAGATTTCCCCATTTTTTCAGCAATTTCTGTGTGGGTAAAACCTTTATCAATTAAGGATTGATATGCTTTAGCTTCCTCGATAGGATTTAAATTTTCTCGTTGGAGATTCTCAATGATAGAATGAAGCATCATATCTTGATCAGAAAGTTGCTTAACAATGACTGGAACTTCTGAAAGTCCAGCAGCAATTGAAGCACGATACCGTCTTTCTCCAGCTAGAATTTCGTATCCAAGTACTGGAGATTTTCTAACGATAATAGGCTGAATCAAGCCGTTTTCCTTAATAGATTGTGCCAGTTCTTGTATTTTTTCTTCTGAAAATTCCTTACGAGGTTGATAGGGATTTTTTTGAATATCTTTTATTTGAACAATTTTAAATTCTTCCATAATTCTACATTAACACAACTTAGATATTCTGTAAAGCAACTTTACATATCTGTAAACTACTTATCTAAATCACTAGTACTTTTATCTAATTTAATAGTTGTTGTTTCTTCCTTACCATCACGGTAGTAAGTAACAGTCATACTGTCTCCAATAGAATGACTATATAAAGCACTTTGCAATTCAGTAGTGGAAGAAATAGCTTTATCATCTATTTTTGTAATGACGTCATATTGTTGCAGATGTCCATTGGCAGGCATATTTTTTTGAACAGAACGAACAGCTACACCAGAAGTAACATTTCCAGGAAGTTTTAGTTTTTGAAGATCAGTTGTACTAAGATTTGATAAGTTAACCATGTGGATTCCAAGAGCAGGTCGAGTTACTTTTCCATCTTTTTCCAACTGCTTAATAATATTAATTACATCGTTTGCAGGAATGGCAAAACCGAGACCTTCGACAGATGTTCCACCATTAGAGGCAATCTTACTTGATGTAATACCGATAACTTGGCCTTGGATATTAATCAAAGGTCCACCTGAGTTCCCAGGGTTAATAGCTGTATCTGTTTGGATAGCATTGGTTGAAATAGCTTGTCCGTCTTCAGATTTTAGAGAGACATTTCTATTTAAACTTGATACAATCCCCTGTGTTACAGTATTGGCATATTCAGAACCAAGAGGACTTCCGATTGCAATAGCTGTTTCTCCAACTGTTAATTGACTAGAATCACCAAATTCGGCTACTGTTGTGACCTTATCTGCAGCAATTTTTACAACGGCAATATCTGAATAAGTATCAGAACCCACAATTTCACCAGGGACTTTTGTGCCATCTGCTAAACGAATATCAACTTTTTTAGCACCATTAATAACGTGAGTATTGGTTACAAGGTAAGCAGTATTCCCTTCCTTTTTATAAATGACACCAGAACCTTCGCTGTATACTTGTTCAGCATTGGTATCTGTATCAGTTTCATCAGATCCGAGTAAACTATTTTGAGAGTTTGATGAGTAAGTAATGACAGATACAACAGCATCTTTAACTTTATCGACTGCCTGTGTAGTTGAGTTTTCATTTTTTACAGCTGTTTTGCTGACAGTCGTTGTAGTTGTCGTACCACTATTTTGTTTTTGACTGAGCTGCAATGTTGTAAAAGTACCTAAAACCCCACTAAAAAAGCTAATGAGAATGACTAATAAAAGTTGTCCTAATTTTTTGGAACTAGTTTTTAAGTTTTTCATAGAAGCCTCCATGTTTTTTTATCAATGAAAGTATAAAATAGCTAGCTTAATCCAAGCTTAAAAACAAAAAAGTTTTTCACAATCTGTGGATAACTTTCGAAAAACTGTGAATTTGTTGAAGTTTTTCAAAATCTTATCTGTGAATAAGATGTGAAATTGAGTGTGAATATGTTAGAATAGAAGAATGAAAATTAAAGTGGTAACAGTTGGAAAACTGAAAGAAAAATATCTCAAAGATGGCATAGCAGAATACTCCAAGAGAATTTCACGCTTTGCTAATCTAGAAATGATTGAGTTGGCTGATGAAAAAACACCAGATCGGGCCAGCGAATCTGAAAATCAAAAGATTTTGGAGTTGGAAGGGAATCGCATTCTTGCTAAAGTAGGGGAACGTGATTTTGTAGTTGTTTTAGCTATTGAAGGAACAACTTTTTCTTCTGAAGAGTTCAGTAAGCAGCTTGAAAGAGCTTCTATCAATGGATTTTCAACAATCACTTTTATCATTGGTGGGAGTTTAGGACTATCTCCAGAGGTGAAAAAGAGAGCCAATCTTTCTGTTAGTTTTGGTAGATTGACGCTTCCTCATCAACTAATGAGATTAGTCTTAGTAGAACAAATTTATAGAGCGTTTTCGATTCAACAGGGCTCTCCCTATCATAAATAGATGATTGACTAAGCTAGCTTTTTTTGATAAGATAGATTAGTAAGGTCTCATAGCTCAGCTGGATAGAGCATTCGCCTTCTAAGCGAACGGTCGCAGGTTCGAATCCTGCTGGGATCAGTGTTAAATCGTAAGCTGGGAAAAAATCCCAGCTTTTTTTGTAAAAATTTGACATTTCAGAATAAAATTTGAGCATTTGAGAAATAATTCTCTATAGGTATCGTAGATTTTATATAATATTTTTGTAAGTTAATTTACAAGAAAAATATTATAGGAGTTTATATTATGAAAAAGAATACAGATTTTGCTCAGATGAAAGATTTCCAACAATTGAACGAAAAAGAACTGCAGGAAATCAGAGGTGGGGAATGGAGACCTCCATATACAATAAATAATTTTCTTTTTCCAAAAAGAAAGTAAGTAAAAATAAAGGTGGGAAATAATGAATTTATTAGGATTAGTAATTGCTATTGTTTATGTTTTTATTATTAGTAAAATTCATGAATGGGTTTGTAAAGCAACTAGAAAAGACCAATATTTTTTTAGTCTTTATATATTTCTAATACCATTAGTATTGGAAATAATTCTCTATTTCTTGAAATTAGATAGTTTTAGTTTGTCTAAATTTTTATTTCCTTTCCTCCTATTTGGTTACTTTGTTGGATTTAAGAAGTATGAGAAATCTAAGGGAATTTTTATCAGTCTATTATTTTCTCTTTTATATAATAGTACTAATAACTTTTTATCAGTAACCTTATCATCTATTACAGGAGATGAGTTTGCATTGAAGTATAACAATTATTTTTCTCTATTTATCCTGATCTTAACTTATTTGGTTATTAAAGTTGTTGTGTCTTATTTCCATCTCGAATTTAAATATTTTGATAAAGACTATCTATATCCTTTTCTGAAGAAAGTGCTCTTTGCATTTATTTTTCTACACGTTGTCTCTTTCACTTCAGATATTGTGAGTACGATTCGTCACTTAAATGGTTTTGGAAGTATTTTATCATCCATTGTTTTTGTTGGTCTACTTTTGACTTTTTTCTCCATGAATTCTCACAAAGTTCAGATAGAAAAAGAAATCGAATTGGAACAAAAGAAGTTTGAGCAAAAACATTTACAAGCTTACACGGATGAGATTGTTGCCTTATATAATGAAATTCGTGGTTTTCGCCATGATTATACAGGCATGCTTGTGAGCTTAAGAATGGCAATCAAAAGTAAAGATTTACAAGAAATTGACAGAGTTTACAGTGAAGTTCTTGTAAAGGCGAATCAAAAATTACGTTCAGATAAGTATACTTATTTCGATTTGAACAATATTGAGGATTCAGCACTTCGTAGTTTGATTGCTCAATCTATTGTCAATGCGAAAACTAATGATGTAGAGTACACACTAGAGGTAAAAGATATCATCACACCTTTGTCTATGGAATTATTAGACTTGGTGCGCGTGATGAGCGTTCTGCTCAATAATGCTGTTGAAGGGGCAGTTGAAAGCTATCAAAAACAACTAGAGGTAGCTATCATCAAATTGGATCTTGAAACCCTAGTTGTTATCCAAAACTCTTGTAAAAAAAGAAAGGTAAAATCTGAAGATTTATTTGAATTAGGATTTTCAACTAAAGGAAGACATAGAGGACTTGGACTAAATAATGTTAAAGAAATTTTAGGAAAATATGACAATGTTATTTTAGAAACAGAAATTGATAATGATGTATTTAAACAAGTGATTAGATTTAAGAGGGAACTGATATGAAAGTATTAATTTTAGAAGATATTATAGAACACCAAGTAAGGTTGGAAACAACTTTGAATAAAATTTCTAAGGAAACAAATATTCCTATCTCCTATAAAACAACAGGAAAAGTGAGAGAGTTTATAGAATATGTAGAGCATGATGAAGTTAATCAGCTGTATTTTCTAGATATTGATATCAATGGAATTGAGAGAAAAGGATTTGAGGTTGCTCAATTTATTCGTCACCGCAATCCTTATGCCATTATTGTTTTTATTACAAGTCGATCTGAATTTGCTACCTTGACTTATAAATACAAAGTTTCAGCATTGGATTTCATTGATAAAGAAACCAGTGATCAAGTTTTTAAAAATAGAGTTGCCGACTGTGTGCTTTACACTAAGACTACTTTACTTGAAAACCAATCAGTCGTTGATTATTTTGATTATAGTTACAAAGGAAATGATCTTTGTATTCCTTATCATGATATTCTCTACATTGAGACAACTGGAACTTCTCATAAATTACGAATTGTAGGTAAGAATTTTGCCAAAGAATTCTATGGAACAATGACAGATATTCAAGAAAAGGATAGGGAAACCCAACGTTTTTATCTAGCTCACAAGTCATTTTTAGTCAACATCGGTAATGTGAGAGAAATTGATCGTAAAAAAATGGAAGTTGTATTTTATGAAGATCATCGTTGTCCTATCTCTCGCCTAAAAACTAAAAAATTGAGAGAACTAATGGCTAAAAACCAAAAAAAGTAATTGACAATTTTTGATAAATTGATATAATGGTTATATCTGCTACAGGTAGAGGGTCCGTTGGTTAAGAAATCGTCTTTTCATAGCGGTAACACGGGTTCGAATTCCGTACGGACTATTTAATCCGCCATAGCTCAGTTGGTAGTAGCGCATGACTGTTAATCATGATGTCGTAGGTTCGAGTCCTACTGGCGGAGTCAGATGAAAGGAACACTAATTTGGTGATCCTTTTTTTGATTCTTTTTCCGATGTAATGAGGGGAGGCATACCTAACATACGGATAGATAATGATTTGTGTCCGAAAATAAAACTAAGGAAATTGTATTGCATTAGTATTAGCCTAATAAGAACAACAAAGTAGGCTCCATAATATCCATAGGGGGTTGATTCCCTATAACTATTATAGAGCTTTTTATTAATTTGTATCCCCTAACATTTTCATTAAAAAGTCCGTGATTTCTTGTGGACTTTCTTTTTTTCCGTGGGCAATCCAGGTTTGACAGACTCCAAAGAGAGCATTTGTTAGGTAGACGCTGCTGTATTCTAATTCTACTTCATTTAGTTTGAGTTGCATAAAACGTTTTTGAAGGTCTGTGCTCAGTAGGATGTGAAGTTTATTTCTCAAGAAATTTTGAATTTCCTTAGTTCCATTTTCAGATAAAAGAGCTGCTAGAAGTGGTTCTGATTCTAAGTATTCAAATACTTCTAGAATAGCATCTCGTTTGTGATTAGCATGTTTTTGAAAGATATATTCGAAGGTATGAAATAGTTTACTTTGGTAATGTTCAATCATATCGTATTTATCTTTGTAATGAGTATAGAAACTGGAGCGGCTAATTCCAGCTTTTTGTGCTAATTTAACAGTTGTAATCTGATCGAATGGTTGTTCCATCAATAATTCCACCATGGCATTTTCGATAATGCGCTTGGTTTTTAATCGTTTATTACTTTCTTGCATGTTCCCTCCATATGAACATTTTTAGACAATGTGTTTAAAAAATAGATTTTTTATCTTGTCTTTTTAAATTTTTTATGTATAATCTATTATATCAAAAATTTAGACAAGTAGTTTAAAAAAGGAGACAATATGTTTAAAGAATGGAAAGCAATCTTTAAAAAACCGACATTTATTATTGTCATGATAGGAATTTCCTTAATTCCAGCTCTTTACAATATCATTTTCTTATCATCAATGTGGGATCCATACGGTAAACTTTCGGAGTTACCTGTAGCAATTGTAAATAAGGATCAAGCTGCTACTTATAACGATGAAAAACTCACTATTGGTGAAGACATGGTGTCTAATTTAAAAGATAGTGATAGTCTGGATTTTCATTTTGTAGATGAAGGTGAGGGAGAAAGAGGACTGCGGGATGGAGATTATTACATGGTTGTAACGTTGCCAAGTAATCTTTCTGAGAAAGCTTCTTCTATCCTTACAAATCATCCTGAACAGATGACGATTGACTATCAGACATCAAGTGGTCATAGTTTTATTGCAAGCAAGATGAGTGATTCTGCCATGACACAAATCAAACAGACTGTGGCTACTAAAGTTACTCAATCTTATACCAAAGCTTTATTTGATAAGATGGGGGATTTAAAACTTGGTTTATCTCAAGCGGCAAATGCAAGTTTACAGTTGGCTGATGGTTCGAATCAGCTTTCGGATGGGAGTCAAACCTTATCAACCAATCTTCAAACCTTAGCTCAATCGAGTCTCACATTTTCTAATGGTGCTGATCAATTATCTACAGGATTAGGAACCTATACAGCTGGTGTAAATCAGTTAAATCTTGGTCTTGGTAATTTTAATACTGGTTTAAATCAATATACCAGCGCTATTTCACAAATTGATAATGGATTAAACCAACTGAATTCACAGACACCGGCACTGGTATCAGGATTGACTCAACTTGATGCAGGCACACAAGCCTATACAGGTGGTGTTTCTCAACTCAATTCAGGATTAAATCAATTTTCACTTGGTATTGATACTTATACAAATGGAGTTCAAAGTCTATCATCAGGTGCAAATCAGATTTCTACTAAATCAGAGACTCTACGTACAGGACTAACACAACTTAATCAAGGTATTCAAGAACTTTCTACTCAATTAGATGGTGCAAACCAACAAAAAGATCAGATTAAACAATTAGCAACTAGTTTAGAGCAATTTAATCAAGCTATTCAAAATATTCAAACAGCAGATAGTGGAGAGATAACAAAAGTAACAAACCAGCTTTCTAGTAGTCTATCAACGATTGCAAATTCAGCACAAAGCATTATTACTTCAAATCAATCTGAAAAAGAAACTACTTTATCAGCTATTCAATCTACGAGTGCTTATCAAAGCTTAACTCCTGACCAACAGGCAGAGATAACTTCTGTGGTTTCTAATCAATCATCTTCTACTAGTGAATCAGCACGAACAATTTTAACTACAGTTCAAACGTTACAATCTTCTTTAGAAAATGTAACCACTCAAACAAATAGTTTAACTCAATTAAAGAATCACTCAAGTCAATTATTACCAACTGCTTCTTCAACATTGACAAGTTTGTCAAGTGGATTAACACAGGTTCAAACAGCAATTGACGGTCAGTTATTGCCAGCTAGTCAAACTCTTGCATCTGGTATTGACAGCTATACAAAATCTGTAGACCAAGTAGCTTTAGGAGCAAGTCAGTTGAGTTCGAAAAAATCGAACTTGACAGGAAGTTTCAATAAGTTGCTACAAGGCTCTAGTCAGTTGATAGAAAAATCTTCTACATTGACAGGTGCTACTGCTAAGTTAGCAGAGAATGCACCAGAATTAGCAACAGGAATTGATAAACTTGCATCAGGTGTCAACCAAGTAAACAATAAAACATCAGATTTAACTGCTGGATTTAATCAATTACAAGCGGGTTCTCAACAATTAGCTGATAAATCAGACCAGCTAGTTTCAGGAGCAAATCAACTGGCTAATGGTTCTGAAAAAATAGCTAGTGGAGCAGATCAACTTGCTCAAGGATCTGAAATTTTACAATCAGGACTTGGAAAATTAAGTGATGGTTCAAGTCAATTAAATCAAGGTTTGACAGAGGCTGAGGGGCAATTGCAACAGGCTTCAACTGAACCAACAAATGCAGACTTACTGGCTGATCCTTTAAGTCTTTCAAAAACTGATACGGATCAAGTTGCTTTTAATGGGATTGCTATGGCTCCGTATATGATATCAGTTGCTCTTTTTGTTGCTGCTATTTCAACTAATATGATTTTTGCTAAATTGCCTTCTGGGCGCCATCCAGAAAGTCGCTGGGCTTGGTTTAAGTCTCGCTTTGAAATTAACGGTATCATTGCTGGTTTGGCAGGAGTATTAGTTTATGGTGGAGTACATTTAATTGGACTTACTGCAGTTCACGAATTCAAAACCTTTGCTTTGATTATTTTAACTAGTCTTGCTTTCATGGCGATGGTAACAGCATTGACAACCTGGAATTCTCGCCTAGGCGCCTTCTTCTCCTTAATTTTATTACTCCTTCAATTAGCATCAAGTGCAGGAACTTATCCTTTAGCTTTGACGAATCAATTCTTTAAAACTATTAATCCATGGTTACCTATGAGTTATTCAGTTTCAGGTTTACGACAAACCATTTCTATGACAGGTAATATTCATAGTCAGATTATTTTCCTTATCTTTACAATAATGATTTTTGTTGCTTTAGGAATGCTAGCCTATCAACCTAAAAAAGCTGAAGAAGACTAAAAACAATCGACCAATTCGGTCGATTGTTTTTTTATCTAGAATATTTTTTTCTTTGAATATCATAAAAAATAAAGACAATAATGGCTATAAGAGAACAACTTGCACCAGCAACAAATCCTTTTGGAATAAAGGAAAGGGTAATAGTTCCTTCACCTTCAGGAACATCAATTTTCATAAATCCAGTTTGTGCCTGTTGAATTTGTATTTTTTTACCATTTTGGTAAGCAGACCATCCTCGGTCGTAAGGAATTGTGAAAAAGATCGATGTCTCATTCTTTACCTTATAATTTACAGTGACTTTATTTTTATAAGAGCTCACTTCTACTGGATTTTCTTTTATTTTGCGTATAGCCTCCGTATATTTCTTAGTATCTAAGCGATAGAAAGTTGGAGATTCAAATGATACTTGAGCATTTCCTGGGAACTTAATCTGGATATCAAAAATTTGTTTATGTTCTGCATATCCAAGATTAAAAAATGTAAAAGCATTATCTGTGGTAAAGGATTTTTTTTCACCATTGACAATGATGTCAACTTGCTTTTTCTTATCATTTGAAAAATTTAGCTTGGTCATGGAAAGGTAAACCTGACTATTATCAGGTATTTCAATGCTGTAGCTGATAGTTGCATCTTCAGTATCAGTTCCGTTTAGATTGACCACGTTGTCACCAGAGTCTGTATGATGATTTATCGGATAAAAATACTCTTCATTTAAGCCAGCAATTTGATTTAAAAATTGAGTTTGGTTATCAAGAGTATGGTCATTAAAAGTGACATCTTTGTAAAGAGACTGTGTAGCAAAAGCAATTGGGAGAGCGAATTGATTTTTATAAAGGGTTAGATTATCTTTTTGATAGCTTGGATGAAAACCATATTTATCTGGATAGGTTTCAGAAATATTGTAGCTGATTCCAAATAAACTATCTGCAATGATAGTATTATTTGCATAACGAAGATTAAGGTTGGTACCTGAAGATTTAAAACCCAACTTATCTAACGTTGTACTTGCAGAACGATTACGAACAGATGAAAATTGTGAGATGCCATTGTAGTTAAATTTCATGCTATCGTTTCCAGTTTGAGTTTGTAACTTTTCAGTTCGTGTAAATGTATCTGGCTGCTGTTTGTTATACTCCAAAATAGCTTCCATACTTGGAATATCTTTATCATAGGTACTACGAGAAGCAAATCCCCATTCTTTCGTAATTCCATTTAGTTGAGATGAAGCATTAAAACTAATTTCACTTACTGTAAAGATCAAAATAAGAATTGAAAAGATTTTTAGAGAAATCAGTTTTTTAATAAGTGCTAATAATAACAGTAAGTATACCACTAAGAATTCAAGCGTTAAGAGTATATTTAATTTAGTTAAAAACGAATAATGATTTTTAAAATAAATGGTTGCCAGATAGCCAGATAAAAGTAAAGTTATTGAGAATAAAACGTTCCACAATTTTATATCTTTAACTCTATTTAAAACTTCTGCTGAAATATAAATCAAGAGAGTAGAGAAAATCCACGCAAAGCGATGAAGAAACATATTTGGCGCGTGCATTCCTTGCCAAAATAGATCTAATGCTTCTAGATAAAAACTAGCAATGATGATAAGGAGTAGAGTTGCATAGCATAGTTTCACGTGAAACTTAATTGATTTTAATGTAAAGAATACAATTGTTAAGATAAAAGGAAGGAGGCCTACAAAAATCATTGGGATAGAACCATATTTAGTTGTATCGAAAGCACCAATAAATTGTTTAGCGAATAGATCTAGATACCAACTGGCATCTGTTTTTATTTTTGTAATAGCGGTTAGTTTTTCACCATGAGTTCTTAAATCAAAAAAGGTTGGGAGTGTCATGATGAAACTTGTTAAACCAGCGAGTAAGGATGTTAGGAAAAAATCAAGGAAAGAATACTTGCGACTTTTAAAATCCCAGGAAAGTTGGCAAAAATACCAAACTACCAAAAACAGGGCAGTCATATAACCAAAATAGTAGTTTTGGATAAATAAGATTGACAAACTTGTAAAGTATAGAATACGTTTTTTTTCCGTTATGAGTAGATGTAAACCAGTTAAAATTAAGGGAATTAAAATAAAAACATCTAACCAGGTTTTAATCTCAAGTTGACTAACTGTAAAGCTCATTAAAGCATATGAGGTAGATAAAGATAATCTGAGTGGGGCTGATAGATTTTTGAATATTATACTCAAGCTAAAAAAGGTTGACAGACCTATCAAGCCAAATTTTAACAAGGTTGACAGATAGACTGCATCTGGCATGCTTGATACATCAAAAAAATAAACAAGAGGTGATAGAAAACTACCAAGGTAATAACTGGACAAGGCATAAAAATTGAGACCTAGACCGCTGGTAAAAGTATAAAATAGACTATCACTCCCATGTAAAATATTACGAAGATTAAGATCAAAAATAACATATTGATGAAATCCATCCCCTAATAAAGGTGAAGTATCACTATTCCAGTAGATACCTTGAGAAAGATAGACTCCAAACATAATCACTAGGGGAATGATGAAAGAAATAAAATAGGTCCAATAGTTTCTAAAAAATGTTTTCATGTTACCTCATAGAATGATAGAAAACTCAGTTGGTTAATCCAACTGAGTTTTAAAGTATTATTTAGTCTTTCCAAAGTTCTTTAACTTTTGCTTGTACTTCAGCATTTTCTAAGAATTCATCATAGGTTTCATCGATACGGTCGATTACACCATTTTTAGATAGGACAATAATGTGGTTAGCCAATGTTTGAATGAATTCATGGTCATGACTGGCGAAGATGATAGATTCTTTGAAGTTTTTCAATCCATCGTTCAAGCTTGAAATAGATTCCAAATCTAAGTGATTTGTAGGATCGTCAAGTACAAGAACATTTGATTTCAAAAGCATGAGTTTCGATAGCATCACGCGCACTTTTTCTCCCCCTGACAAGACGTTTACAGGTTTGTTAACCTCATCTCCAGAGAAGAGCATACGACCAAGGAAACCACGCAAGAAGGTATTGTCATCTTCTTCTTTACTTGCAAATTGACGGAGCCAGTCAAGGATAGATTCACTCCCAGCAAAATCAGCTGAATTGTCTTTTGGTAAGTAAGAGCGACTAGTTGTAACTCCCCACTTGACAGTTCCTTCATAGTCGATATCACCCATGATCGCACGAATCAATGCAGTTGTTTGGATATCGTTTTGTCCGATAAGAGCTGTCTTGTCACCTGGACGCAAGATAAAGCTGATGTTGTCAAGAATAGTTTCACCATCAATCTTGACAGATAGATTTTCTACTGTCAAGAGATCGTTTCCGATTTCACGTTCAGCTTTAAAGTTAATAAATGGATATTTACGACTAGATGGCACAATTTCTTCAAGTTCAATCTTATCAAGCATTTTCTTACGTGATGTTGCTTGTCTTGATTTAGAAGCATTAGCAGAGAAACGAGCAACAAATTCTTGTAATTGCTTAATTTTTTCTTCTGCTTTAGCATTACGGTCTGCTAGCAATTTAGCAGCAAGCTCAGAAGATTCTTTCCAGAAGTCGTAGTTTCCGACATAGAGTTTGATTTTTCCAAAGTCAAGGTCGGCCATGTGAGTACATACTTTGTTCAAGAAGTGACGGTCATGGGACACGACAATAACGGTGTTATCAAAATCAATCAAGAAATCTTCTAACCAAGTAATAGATTGTATATCCAAACCGTTGGTCGGCTCGTCTAGAAGAAGAACATCTGGTTTACCAAATAGAGCTTTAGCAAGGAGTACTTTCACTTTGTCTCCATTTGCGAGTTCACTCATATTTTGGTAATGAAGATCTTCAGGGATATTCAAGTTTTGCAAGAGTTGTGAAGCTTCACTCTCAGCTTCCCAACCACCTAGTTCAGCAAATTCTCCTTCAAGCTCAGCTGCACGAACTCCATCTTCATCAGTAAAGTCTGCTTTCATATAGATAGCATCTTTTTCTTTCATGATGTTGTATAGTTTTTCATTACCCATGATAACAACATCAATAACACGTTCATCCTCATAGTCAAAGTGATTTTGACGAAGCACAGAAAGACGTTCATCAGGTCCAAGAGAAACATGACCAGTTGTAGGTTCAATATCCCCAGCTAAGATTTTTAAAAATGTTGATTTACCTGCACCGTTAGCACCAATTAAACCATAGGTGTTTCCTTCTGTAAATTTGATGTTGACCTCATCAAAAAGTTTGCGATCACTAAAACGTAGTGAAACATCAGATACTGTTAGCAATTTTTTTCTCCTATTATATGTAATACTCTAATTCTACTAGAAAATCAGCAAATATTCAAATTTTTATCTGTCAATTATTTGTAAAGGATGTTTACAAATGGTTTACAGTTAAGTAGTTGAAATCGTAATTATTTGATAAAAAAAATTATCTGTCTTTTTATCAAAAAAATGCTATAATTGAAAGGACCATATCAAAGGAGAATAAGATGAATAAACCCATTATTTTAACAGGAGATCGTCCAACGGGTAAATTACATATTGGGCACTACGTTGGTAGCTTAAAAAATCGTGTCTTATTACAGCAAGAAGATAAATATGACATGTTTGTTTTTTTGGCTGACCAGCAAGCTTTAACTGACCATGCAAAAGATCCACAAACTATTGTAGAGTCTATTGGGAATGTTGCTTTGGACTATCTTGCAGTGGGATTGGATCCTAACAAATCAACGATTTTCATTCAAAGTCAAATTCCAGAATTGGCAGAGTTGTCTATGTATTACATGAATCTAGTGTCTTTGGCTCGTCTGGAGCGTAATCCTACTGTAAAGACAGAAATTGCTCAGAAAGGATTTGGAGAAAGTATTCCAACTGGATTTTTAGTTTATCCAATTGCTCAAGCAGCAGATATCACAGCTTTTAAGGCTAACTATGTTCCTGTAGGTACAGACCAAAAACCGATGATTGAACAAACGCGTGAGATTGTGCGTTCATTCAACCATGCCTATAATTGTGATGTTTTAGTAGAACCGGAAGGAATTTATCCTGAAAATGAAGGAGCAGGTCGCTTACCTGGTCTTGATGGAAATGCCAAAATGTCTAAATCGCTAAATAATGGTATCTACTTGTCAGATGATGCAGATACTTTGCGTAAGAAAGTAATGAGTATGTATACAGATCCAGATCACATTCGTGTTGAGGATCCAGGTAAGATTGAAGGAAATATGGTTTTCCATTACTTAGACGTATTCGGACGTCCTGAAGATGCTCAAGAAATTGCTGACATGAAGGAGCATTATCAACGTGGAGGTCTAGGTGATGTTAAGACAAAACGGTATCTACTTGAAATCCTAGAACGTGAACTTGGTCCAATCCGTGAACGTCGCCTAGAATATGCTAAAGATATGGGTGAAGTGTATAATATGTTACAAAAAGGTAGTGAAAAAGCTCGAGAAGTTGCTGGCCAAACGCTATCAGAAGTAAAATCAGCAATGGGTCTAAATTACTTTCATTAATAGATAAAATACGAACAATAGATAAAATACGAACTCTAAAACTATCTCTTCTTTAAAATTAAAGGGATAGTTTTTTACATTATCTATTATCAATATAATTGACAAATTTTCATAGAATGGTATGATAGATACAATACAAAAAGCGTCAAGCTCAAAAAGAAAGAAAAGAGGAAACTTCAATGTCTAATTGGGACACTAAATTTTTGAAAAAAGGTTTTACCTTTGATGATGTATTGCTTATTCCAGCAGAGAGCCATGTGTTGCCTAATGATGCGGATTTAACAACGAAATTGGCTGATAATCTGACTTTAAATATCCCAATTATTACAGCTGCGATGGATACTGTAACAGAAAGCCAAATGGCCATTGCAATCGCGCGTGCAGGTGGTCTAGGTGTTATCCATAAAAACATGTCTATTGAACAGCAGGCAGATGAAGTTCGTAAGGTAAAACGTTCTGAAAATGGTGTTATCATTGATCCATTCTTCTTGACTCCAGAGCATACAATTGCAGAGGCAGATGAACTCATGGGACGTTACCGTATCAGTGGTGTTCCAGTGGTTGAAACTCTTGAGAATCGTAAATTGGTTGGTATTTTAACAAACCGAGACCTTCGTTTTATTTCAGATTACAATCAACCAATCTCAAATCATATGACCAGTGAGAATCTTGTTACTGCTCCTGTTGGAACAGATCTTGAAACAGCAGAGAGCATTCTTCAAGAACACCGTATTGAAAAACTTCCTTTGGTTGATGAAGAAGGTCGTCTTTCTGGCTTGATCACGATTAAAGATATTGAAAAAGTGATTGAGTTTCCAAATGCAGCTAAAGATGAGTTTGGTCGTCTTCTAGTTGCTGGTGCGGTAGGTGTAACTTCTGATACTTTTGAACGTGCTGAAGCTCTCTTTGAAGCAGGAGCAGATGCCATTGTCATCGATACAGCACACGGACACTCTGCAGGGGTTCTTCGTAAAATCGCTGAAATCCGTGCCCATTTCCCAGACCGTACACTGATTGCTGGAAATATCGCTACTGCTGAAGGAGCCCGTGCCCTTTATGATGCAGGAGTTGACGTTGTTAAAGTTGGTATTGGGCCAGGTTCAATCTGTACAACTCGTGTTATCGCTGGTGTAGGAGTTCCACAAGTTACAGCTATCTATGATGCAGCAGCCGTTGCACGTGAATATGGCAAAACAATCATTGCTGATGGTGGAATCAAGTATTCTGGAGATATTGTTAAAGCCCTTGCTGCTGGTGGAAATGCAGTAATGCTTGGATCAATGTTTGCAGGAACAGATGAAGCTCCAGGAGAAACTGAAATCTTCCAAGGACGTAAGTTCAAGACATACCGTGGTATGGGTTCAATCGCTGCAATGAAGAAAGGTTCAAGCGACCGTTACTTCCAAGGCTCTGTCAATGAAGCAAATAAACTCGTTCCAGAAGGAATTGAAGGACGTGTTGCATATAAAGGAGCAGCAGCTGATATCGTATTCCAAATGATTGGTGGTATCCGATCTGGTATGGGGTACTGTGGTGCAGCTAACCTTAAAGAATTGCATGACAATGCTCAATTTATCGAAATGTCAGGTGCCGGTCTAAAAGAAAGCCATCCACACGATGTGCAAATCACAAATGAAGCACCAAACTATTCAATGTAATAAAAAATCTCCTGAAAAACAGGAGATTTTTTATTGTTTACATCAATGTAAATATCAATTTACATATAATTGGCCATTCTTTACAGTAAATATACTGAGATTATCAGGTAAGTTTTGAAGATGCTCTAAACTAGTTGTTGTAATAAAGGTTTGAATATTTTGAGATATAGTTTCTAATAATTTAAGTTGACGAGTATTGTCAAGTTCACTCATAACATCGTCAAGTAAAAGTATAGGCGATTCTTTTGTAATGCTCTCCATTAATTCGATTTCAGCTAGTTTAATAGAAAGAACAAGGCTACGATGTTGTCCTTGACTTCCAAAGCTTGCGTCCATTCCATTGATTAAGAAAATCATATCATCCCGATGAGGACCAACTCCAGTATTCTTCTTAAATAAATCTCTTGCTCTACTTTTTTGAAGTGCTGCATAAAAAGATTCTGCTAGTTTTTCCTTGTCAGTGAAGTTTACAGATGGTTGATAACGAATTGACAACTCTTCTAATTGGTCCGAAATATCAAAGTGTTTTTTACGACCAAAAGATTCCATTTTTTTGATAAATTCTTCTCTATGAACCATTACTCGACAACCATAGTCTACTAGCTGGTCATCCAGAACAGATAAAAATGTTTCGTCAATCTGATTCGCTGACTTTAAGTAGGTATTTCTTTGTTTGAGCACATGGTTGTAGCTTGACAAGTCTGACAAGTATATGGGTTTGATTTGCCCTAGCTCCATATCTATAAACTTACGTCGGATAGCTGGTGCTCCTTTGACAAGTTGTAAATCTTCGGGTGCAAATAGAACAACATTCATGTGTCCAATATAGTCAGATAGCCGAGCTTGCTTTAAGTGATTGACTTTAGTAATCCGACCTTTTGGGGTTAAGTCAATCTCAAGTGGTACAGTAGCCGTTCTTTTTTGAAGAATTCCAGAAACTTGAAGTTGTTCTTCTTCAAATCGGATTAAATTCTTGTCTGTCTTTGTCCGATGACTTCTAGTTAAAGCTAAAAAGTAAATACTTTCCAGAAGATTAGTTTTGCCTTGAGCATTTCGACCCACAAATACATTTAATTTAGGATTAAATTCAATTTCGGTATCCTGATAGTTTCTAAATTGCTTGATGGATAAGTTTTTTAGCCACATACTTATCTACCTGGGAAACGTGGTGCAGTTTTTGTTTTAGCTTTCGGGGTCTTTTTTGTTGGCTTTTTTTTGACCGTCTTATTCATTTCTTTGACAAGTTTAGCCACACGTTCTTTCTCAAGTTTTTCTTGGAGATATTCTTTCTGTTCTTCTAAGCTAGGTTGCGTCAGAATGATTTGGATTTTCATGTCAGGAATGTCGATAGAGTCTCCGATTCTTACTTTTTTCCCACGACGATTTTCTAATTCCCCATTAAAGTAGACATGGTGCTCAGATAAAAAGGATTTAATAGCTCCGCCACTGTGTATAATACCAAGTTCTTTCAAGAGAGCTTGGAGAGTAATAAATTCTTCAAATAATTTGTATTCCATAGTTCACCTCAATCTTTGGTATTATACCATATTTTACCTTGAAATGGCAGAGGTAAATTTGTTAGAAATGAAAGCGATTTTAATTCTAAAAGGGGTAAAGAGAACAAGAAAATTTTCTCTTTTCATGGTATAATAGAACTCTATGTAGAAGGAGGTAAGAGATGGAGTTAGTACCTGGAATTACAGTGCATTTTATCCAATCAAAAAAATTTAAAACTAATAAAATTACTGTGCGTCTCACAGCTCCATTGTCTTTGGATTCAATTTCAAGTCGCATGTTAAGTGCCAGTATGCTTGAAACTGCCAACCAAAGTTATCCAACTGCTCAACTGTTTAGAAAACGTTTAGCAACCTTGTATGGAACTGATTTGTCAGCGCACGCCTATCGAAGAGGACAAAGTCATCTTGTGGATTTGAATATTACCTATGTGCGTGATGAATTTTTAAGTAAGAAAAACGTATTAACTTCTCAAATTTTAGAATTACTGCATCAGGTTCTGTTTACACCATTGTCGGATGAGGATGGATTTGAGAAAAATGCTTTTGACATCGAGAAAAAACAGATCTTATCAAGGCTGGAATCAGAATTAGAAGACCCATTCTTCTTTGCACATAAAGAGTTAGATCAATTGTTTTTCCAAGAAGAATCAATGCAGCTAGTTCCTAAAGATTTGATTTCTAGAATTTCAGAGGAGACTTCAAAAACATGTTTTTCAAGCTATCAAAAAATGCTAAAAGAAGACCAAATAGATATTTTCTTCCTAGGTAATTTTAATGAAATTGAAGTTTTAGAGTTTTTACATAAATTTCCTTTAACAGGTCGTAAATCAGCTGTAAACATTCAATATCAGCAACCCTATTCTAATATTCTTAGAGAAGGTATTGTTAGAAAGAGATTAGGACAGTCTGTTTTAGAGATGGGCTACCATAGTTCAGTGGGGTATGGTGATGAAGAACAGATGGCAGTGCTTCTTGTCAATGGTCTTTTAGGAGCCTTTCCTCATTCGAAACTATTTACCAAAGTACGAGAAAAAGAAGGGTTGGCCTATACGGTATCGAGTCACTTGGATCTCTTTAGTGGATTTTTACGATTGTTTGCTGGAATTGATCGGCAAAATCGAAATAAAGTAAGAAAATTGATGAATCATCAGTTACTTGACATAAAAAATGGCAAGTTTACAGATAAGGAAATTGATCAGACCAAACAAATGATTCGTCGCTCTTTACTACTAGCTCAGGATAATCAAGATTCTATCGTCGATAAATATTATTTGTCAACTTTTTTTGGGAAGGCGAATCTTGATACAAAAACTTTAATCTATAAACTTGAACAAGTTGATAGAGAAGCAATTTGTGAAGCAGCAAACAATTTTAAGTTGCAGGCTATTTATTTTATGGAAGGAGCAGAATGACCAGACCTACTTTTCAAAAGAAATATTATTCTGCTGTAAAAGAAACTTTGTATCAAACTAGCATAGAAAATGGTTTGACAGTTACTTTACTACCTAAAAAGGACTTTAACGAGGTTTATGGCGTTGTAAGTGTCAAAGTTGGTTCTGTTGACACAAGGTTTACAGTGGATGATAAGGACTTACAACAATATCCACAAGGAATCGCTCATTTCTTAGAACATAAGCTTTTTGAAAGAGAAGATTCTGGAGATGTTATGGCAGCTTTTACAGAGTTGGGTGCTGAAAGTAATGCCTTTACGAGCTTTACGAACACTAGCTATCTTTTCTCGACTTCTGAAAATGTTCTAGAGTGTTTAGATTTGCTAGAAGAACTTGTCACTACTTTCAATATGACTGAAGAATCTGTGGAGCGCGAAAAGGATATCATTCAACAGGAAAGAGAGATGTATCAGGATGATCCGGATTCTTGTCTATTTTTCAAGACTTTGGCAAATCTCTATCCAGAAAGTCCTTTAGCTTCAGATATTGTTGGTAGTGAAAACTCTATTGATGCTATTTGTTTGGAGGATTTAAAAGAGAACTTTAAAGAGTTTTACAGACCTGTCAATAGTAATATCTTTTTAGTGGGGAATTTTGATTTTGAACTCCTTGAAGATTATTTTGCTAAGAAATCTCATCCTCAAGAAAAAAAACATGAGTTTAAGAGAGAAAAAATACCTTTACATCCTGTAAAGACTACTGAAAGTTTACGGATGGACGTGGCTTCTCCAAAATTAGCGATTGGTATTAGAGGAAATAAAGACATCGGAAATCGAGATCAGTATCGTTATCATCTTTTATTGAAATTGTTGTTTACAATGATGTTTGGTTGGACTTCACAAAGATTTCAAAGATTATATGAGTCTGGAAAACTGGATGCTTCCTTGTCTCTAGAAATAGAAGTGGATCGTCGTTTCCATTTTGTGATATTAACAATGGATACAAAGGAACCTGTGGCACTTTCTCATCAATTTCGTAAAGCTATTCGTAATTTTATGAAAGATGAGGATGTCACTGAGGATCACTTGGATATTGTAAAAACTGAGATGTATGGAGAATTTCTTCATAGTATGGATACCCTAGAATATATTGCCACTCAGTATCATCCAACTAAGACAGGTTCGACCCTGTTTGACCTTCCTAAACTTTTGCAGGAAATTACTCTAGAGGATGTTCTAGAAGCAGGACATGATTTGATAGATAATAGCGACATGGTTGATTGTACAATTTTTCCGATATAATCGCTAGAAAATACACTAGAAAGAAGGAATGTTAAGTATGAGAAAAAAAACAATTGGTGAGGTCTTACGCCTTGCGAGAATTAACCAAGGACTGAGCTTGGAGGAATTACACAGAAAGACGGATATTCAACTGGATTTGTTGGAGGCACTGGAAACAGATGATTTTGACAAACTACCGAGTACTTTTTATGCTCGTTCATTTTTGAGAAAGTATGCTTGGGCTGTTGAATTAGATGAAAATATCGTTCTAGATGCCTATGATTCGGGAAGTATGATTACTTATGAAGAAGTTGATGTAGATGAGATTGAACTTTCAGGACGTAGACGGTCTAATCGAAAGAAAAATTCATTTCTCCCGCTATTTTACTTTGTTCTTTTTTCTTTATCAATTTTAATTTTTGTAACCTACTATGTGTGGAATTATATTCAAAACCAACCAACTGCGTCTTCTGCGGCAACTTATAGTGTTGTGAGTTCAACAAGTAGCTCTAGTAGTGTAGCATCAAGTAGTAGTCAAGCTACTAGTTCATCAAGTTCGAGTGAGGCAACTACTTTGACTGTTTCAGGTCAGGGAGATACTTTGTCAGTGGAATATAAGACATCTAAAGATTCTGCGGATCTTCAATTATCTGTAACAGATACAACAAGCTGGATTAGTGTTTCGGATACTGATTTAGCAGGAGGAGTGACTCTTGAACCTAATAATAAAACAGCCAAAACAACCATTTCTAAAGGATCTCCAGTAACCATAACATTGGGTGTTGTTAAAGGAGTATCGGTGAAAATTGATAATAAGGAAATTGACACTTCAAAATTAACTGGTCAAACTGGTTGGATTACTCTAACATTAAGTTCAAACTAAAGGAAGGATAACATGAAAAAAGAGAATATTCCTAATATGCTTACGCTTGGTAGAATTTTATTTATTCCGATTTTTATTCTCCTTCTATCAGTTGGGCCATCTCCTGTGTTACATAAAATATCAGCAGTTATTTTTGCTATTGCCAGTATCACTGATTATCTAGATGGTTATTTAGCTAGAAAATGGCAAGTGGTTAGTAATTTCGGAAAGTTTGCAGATCCAATGGCTGATAAATTATTGGTCATGTCAGCCTTTATCATGTTGGTCGGTCTAAAGATGGCACCAGCTTGGGTCGTAGCAATAATTATTTGTCGTGAACTTGCTGTCACCGGTTTACGCTTGCTCTTAGTTGAAACAGGAGGCACTGTTCTAGCTGCTGCTATGCCTGGAAAAATCAAGACATTTAGTCAGATGTTTGCGATTATATTCTTGCTACTTCACTGGAATGTGCTTGGTCAGATAACTCTTTATATTGCCTTGTTCTTCACAGTTTATTCTGGTTATGATTATTTCAAGGGAAGCGCATATTTGTTTAAAGGAACCTTTCGTTAGATATGGAATCGATTATTGAGATAAAAGACCTGTCTTTTCGATATCAGGCAGATCAAGAACATTATGATGTTCATAACATTTCGTTTCACGTGAAACGTGGAGAATGGTTGTCTATCGTTGGTCATAATGGTAGTGGAAAATCAACGACAGTTCGCTTGATTGATGGTTTGCTCGAAGCTGAATCTGGAGAAATTTGGATAGACGGTGATTGCCTAACTCCAGAAAATGTCTGGGAAAAAAGACGTAAGATTGGTATGGTCTTTCAAAATCCTGATAACCAATTCGTAGGAGCAACTGTTGAAGACGACGTTGCTTTTGGACTGGAAAATCAAGGAATCCCACTTGAAGAGATGAAGAAACGCGTTTCTGAGGCTTTATCATTGGTTGGAATGGCTGAATTTGCTAAAAAGGAACCAGCTCGCTTGTCAGGAGGTCAGAAGCAGAGAGTAGCTATTGCAGGTGTTGTTGCTCTGCGACCAGATATTTTAATCTTGGATGAGGCTACAAGTATGTTGGACCCTGAGGGACGATTAGAGTTGATTAAGATAGTCCAGAAGATTCGCAAAGACCATCAGATGACAGTCATCTCCATTACGCATGATCTGGATGAGGTGGCCATGAGTGACAGAGTTTTGGTGATGAAAAAAGGAGAAGTCGAGTCAACTAGCACTCCTAGAGAGTTATTTTCTAGATCAGATTTAGATCAAATTGACTTAGATCAACCCTTTGTCAACCAATTAAGAGAATCGCTACGTACCAGTGGTTTGGACTTGCCAGAGTTCTATCTAACGGAGGAGGAACTTGAGGAGGCTTTATGGGAATTATTCTAGACAATGTTAGTTATACGTATCAGGAAGGAACACCCTTTGCTTCAGCTGCTTTGTCAGATGTCAGTTTGTCAATAGAGGATGGCTCTTATACTGCGATTATTGGGCATACAGGAAGCGGAAAGTCTACAATCCTTCAACTTT
Organism: Streptococcus sp. SO2; assembly: GCF_030440025.1. The sequence continues at coordinate 6,049 of NZ_JAQFJH010000016.1, read as the reverse complement.
TGAATGGTTTGTTGGTTCCTACAGAGGGAAGTGTTCGTGTCTTTGATACATTAATTACATCAACATCTGTCAATAAGCAAATTCGTCAAATTCGCAAGCAAGTTGGTTTGGTATTTCAGTTTGCAGAGAACCAAATTTTTGAGGAAACTGTCCTAAAAGATGTGGCTTTTGGACCTCAAAATTTTGGAGTTTCTGTAGAAGAGGCAGAAGCTATCGCGCGTGAAAAACTAGCTTTAGTAGGAATCGATGAATCACTCTTTGAACGAAGTCCATTTGAACTCTCAGGTGGACAAATGAGACGGGTTGCTATTGCTGGAATTTTGGCGATGGAGCCTAGCATTTTGGTCTTAGACGAGCCAACAGCTGGTTTGGACCCAATTGGTCGGAAAGAGTTGATGGCCTTGTTTAAAAAGCTTCATCAAGATGGTATAACAATTGTTTTAGTAACCCACCTTATGGATGATGTGGCCGAATTTGCTGACCAAGTTTATGTGATGGAAAAAGGGAAACTAGTTAAGGGTGGGAAGCCAAGTCTTGTCTTTCAAAATGTCGAATTTATGGAAAAAATCCAATTGGGTGTTCCTAAAATCACACGATTTGCTCAAAGGCTAGTTGACAGAGGAGTTTCTTTCGAACAATTACCGATAACGATAGAGGAGTTTAAGGAGTTTATCAATGGATAATATGATTTTAGGTCGATACATACCAGGAAATTCGATTATTCATCGTCTAGATCCTCGTAGTAAGTTAGTAGCAATGATTTTATTGATCATCATCGCTTTTTGGGCCAATAATCCAATTACAAATCTCATACTCTTCATTGCAACAGGCATATTTGTCGTTTTATCAGAAGTTCCCTTATCTTTTTTTATAAAAGGTTTGCGATCTATGTTTTTTCTGATTGCTTTTACAACCCTTTTTCAACTGTTCTTTATCTCTGGTGGTCACGTCTTGTTCGAGATGGGATTTATAAAAATCACAAGCTATGGTATTGAGCAGGCTGGAATTATTTTTTGTCGTTTTGTGTTGATTATCTTTTTCTCAACCTTGCTTACTTTGACAACCATGCCATTGAGCTTGGCAACAGCGGTTGAATCCTTGCTTGGACCTTTAAAAAGATTTAAGGTTCCAGTTCATGAGATTGGACTCATGTTGTCTATGAGTTTGCGATTTGTACCAACCTTGATGGATGATACGATTCGCATTATGAATGCTCAAAAGGCGCGTGGTGTAGATTTTGGAGAAGGAAATGTAATTCAAAAGGTTAAGTCCATGATTCCTATTTTGATTCCTTTGTTCGCTACAAGTTTGAAACGAGCGGATTCTCTTGCTACAGCCATGGAAGCTAGAGGCTATCAAGGTGGAAATGGCCGCAGTCAGTATCGACAGTTAAATTGGATGAACAGAGACAGTATAGCGCTATTATTTGTTTGTGTATTGGGTGCAATTCTATTTTTGCTAAAATCTTAGAATGTAATATAAGGTAGAGGTATGAACCGTTTTAAAAAATCAAAATATATCATTGTTCTATTTGTCGTTGTATTAGTAGTATCCGTTTTTTTAGTAACAACACAATCAAGTGCAGTTGTAACAAAAGCTGGAGATGGCATTTCATTAGTCGATAGAATAGTGCAAAAGCCTTTTCAATGGCTTTCTTCCGTAAAATCTGATTTAGGTCGTTTGACCAGAACCTATAACGAGAATGAAACTCTCAAAAAAGAACTCTATCAGATGAAGAAGGAAACGAATGAAGCAGACAGTTTGAAGGAAGAAAATGAGCAACTACGTAAGTTATTGGATATGAAGTCAAAATTGAATGCAACCAAGTTAATTGCTTCTGACGTCATCATGAGAACTCCTGCAACCTGGAAACAAGAGTTGACAATTGATGCAGGTTCTCAACAAGGCGTGACAAGCAATATGCTTGTGATTGCTGGTGGAGGACTGATTGGAAGCGTGGGAAAGGTTGAAGATAACTCTACTGTGGTCAACTTATTGACCAATGCGGAAAATACGGAGAAAATATCCGTTAAAATCCAACACGGTTCTACTAGTATATATGGCATTATCATTGGGTACGACAAAGAAAAAGACTTGCTTAAAATAAGCCAGTTAAATAGTAGTAGTGATATCAGCCAAGGAGACAAGGTAGTTACAGGAGGTCTGGGCAACTTTAAAACTACAGATATTCCCGTAGGAGAGGTTGTATCAGTTACCCATAGTAGTGATTATCTAACAAGAGAAGTTATGGTCAAACTCCATGCTGATCCAATGAATCTAAAAGTCGTAGAGTTAGTGGGGAATCCATCATGAGACTGTTGAAGCAGATAGGGATGTTTTTACTCTTGCCTATAGTTGTCTTAATAGACAGTCATTTAGGGCAATTTGTAAATAGTTTTTTTCCACATTTTCAAATTGTGAGCCACTTTATCTTCATCTTCTTGTTGTTTGAAACAATAGAAGTATCTGAGTATCTATTTTTAGTTTATTGCTTATTTATTGGTCTTATATACGATATTTATTTTTTCCATTTAGTAGGGATTGCTAGTCTTCTTTTTGTGATTATTGGTGCAATCATTTATAAAAATAATGCGATCATTTTCTCAAATAGATGGACTAGACTATTAGCTATTTTAATGATGACTTTCTCTTTTGAATTTGGTAGTTTTCTTCTAGCGCAAATGATTGGATTAACTGCTGAAAGTATAACAGTCTTTATCGTCTATGGTCTAGTTCCGTCAATGATATTAAACTGTCTCTGGATGTTAGTTTTCCAGTTTATTTTTGAAAAAATATATCTATAAGAAAGAAACAAAACTGTAATAAAGGCGTAATATTTATTAAGCCTTTTTTTGATATACTAGTATTGTCTTAAAAGAAGGAGTATTTACACTTATGAAGAAAAAAATCCTAGCATCACTTTTGTTAAGTACAGTATTGGTCTCACAAGGAGCTGTTCTTTCAAGTGTTAAAGCAAATACAACAGATGAAAAGATTGCTGCTCAAGATAGTAAAATTAGTAACTTGACAGCTCAACAGAAAGAAGCTCAAAAACAAGTAGACGAAATTCAAACTAAAGTTTCAGCTATTCAATCAGAGCAAGAAAAATTACAATCTGAAAACGAAAAACTTCAAGAAGAATCTAAAAAACTTGAAGGTGAAATCGCAGAGCTTTCAAAAAATATCGTAGCACGTAATGAATCACTTGAAAACCAAGCTCGTAGTGCACAAACGAACGGAACTGCTACAAGTTATATCAATACGATTATTAACTCTGACTCAATTACAGAAGCTATTTCTCGTGTAGCAGCTATGAGTGAAATCGTATCAGCAAACAATAAAATGTTGCAGCAACAAAAAGAAGATAAGAAAGCTATTTCTGAAAAACAAGTTGCAAACAACGAAGCAATCAATACAGTCATTGCTAACCAACAAACGCTTGCTGACGATGCTCAAGCTTTGACAACAAAACAAGCAGAATTGAAAGTAGCTGAGTTAAATCTTGCAGCTGAAAAAGCTACAGCAGAAAATGAAAAAGCTAGCTTGTTGGAGAAAAAAGCAGCAGCGGAGGCAGAAGCCAAAGCAGCAGCGGAGGCAGAAGCAGCTTATAAAGCTAAACAAGCAAGTCAACAACAAACAGTTGCTGCTTCAGCAAATACAACCTTTGCTGCACAAGTACAAGCAACTTCAAGTTCTTCATCATCAGATGATGACTCAAGTTACACACCTGCACCAACTCCTGTAAGCCAACGTCCTACATATAGTACAAACGCTTCAAGTTATCCAGTAGGTCAATGTACATGGGGAGCAAAAACTTTAGCACCATGGGCTGGCGATTACTGGGGAAATGGTGGTCAATGGGCTGCAAGTGCAGCGGCTGCAGGTTTCCGTACAGGTTCTACACCACAAGTTGGAGCAATTGCTTCATGGGATGATGGAGGATACGGACATGTAGCAGTTGTTACAGCAGTTGAATCATCAACTCGTATTCAAGTTTCTGAATGTAACTATGATGGTAGTGGAACTCAACCAATCGGAAATTATCGTGGATGGTTTAATCCTACAGCATCACGTGGTACAGTAAGATACATTTATCCAAACTAACATATTAATTATTATTAAATTTAGGGTGAGGTTTTATGAATCTCACCCTTTGTATAGTATTGATAAGAAATTTTCATCAGAATGTTTTTGTCATTATAGAATGAAAGATGGGATGAAAATTATCAGATATGTAGTTAGAATAAATATGTTTATCTAACGAAATAATAACAAGATTTTAAGAGAGTTGGTACTGGAATTATGTTTACTTATAAAATGAATGTTGATGTTCAAGAGTGGGATTTATTTTTAGAAAATCATCCTCAAGGGAATTTATTGCAGAGTAGTGATTGGGCCAATATAAAGGATACTTGGGGGAACGAGAGAGTTGGCTTTTATAAGGAGAATCAACTAGTTGGAGTAGCGAATATCTTAATTCAGCCTCTTCCATTAGGATTTTCCATGTTCTATATTCCAAGAGGCCCAGTTATTAATTATGAAGATAAAGAACTTCTGAAATTTGTGCTTTTAACATTGAAAAAACTTGCTAAAAAAAGCCATGCAATAATGGTTAAATTTGATCCAAGTTTGTTTATCAGTCGAAGTCTTATCGACCAAGAAACTATTCAAAATTCTAAAACTTTTGAAATTATTGAGGAATTGCAAAAAAACAAAGTTCATTGGACAGGTTTGACAAAGGATATGGCAGAAAACATACAACCTCGTTTTCAAGCTAATATTCATAAAGAAAACTTCTCGTTGGATCAACTATCCAAGTCTACTAGACAGGCAATCCGAACTGCAAGAAATAAAGGATTGGAAGTAAAATTCGGTGGACTCGACTTATTAGATGAATTTTCATTTTTAATGAAAAAAACAGAATCTCGTAAGAATATCAGTTTACGAGGAAAAGATTATTATCAGAAGTTACTGACTACTTATCCTGATCACTCTTTTATCACACTGAGCTATTTAGATTTACCTAATAGACTGAAAGAAGTTGAACAGCAACTCGAAAAGAATCTTAAAATAGCGCAGAAATTTAATGATAAAACGAAAGAAGGCAAAATAAAAGAGAATCAGCAAGAGAGAAAACGATTAGAGGAAGAAATTTCTTTTCTTAAGAGCCATATTGATAGAGGGGACAGTGTCGTTCCATTGTCTGGAACTTTAACCATCGAATTTGGGAAAACTTCTGAAAACTTATATGCTGGAATGAATGAGGAATTTAGACATTATCAACCTGCTATTCCAACATGGTTTGAGACTGCTCAACATTCATTTGAACGTGGAGCAGAGACTCATAATATGGGTGGAATTGAAAATAATTTAGAGGGTGGGTTATTTAATTTTAAATCTAAGTTTAATCCCACTATCGAGGAATTTGCTGGTGAGTTTAATTATCCAACTAGCTCATTGTATTTCTTATTTAACATAGCTTATAAAATCCGTAAGAAACTGCGAAGTAGCAAGTAGAAAGTCAAAGACTTATTGTCAAGTTTAATCTTTAGTAATTGTTTTTTTGATAACATAGAGTATGAAGATATGACACTTGCTATATAAAATCTATAATTGACTCTTTTATATCTAAACATTTAAGTTATTAACTCGAAATATTTTGTATTTATCTGAATCTCAACATAAGCGGTTATTGCACATATAGCAGTAACAATTTATGTTGGGATATTTTTTTATTTAAAGTTAATAAATTTTTTTAAAATTTCTGTTGGGAAGTTAGGTTATGAAGGAAAAACTAGCAAAATTACTTGAAAAAAAGGCTCAACTATGATATAATGTAACTTGTCGTGTAAACGATAATACTCATTCTTGATGAATTGTGAAGCTGTTGCCTTCGGGTCGTTTTGCAAGCTGAAATCAAGAAGAGGAAAAAAACAAAAAGGAGAAATACTCATGGCAGTAATTTCAATGAAACAACTTCTTGAGGCTGGTGTACACTTTGGTCACCAAACTCGTCGCTGGAACCCTAAGATGGCTAAGTACATCTTCA
>NZ_JAQFJH010000015.1:0-47930 GCF_030440025.1 Streptococcus sp. SO2 | reverse complement strand
GAGTGGACTTACCGCTGGTGTACCAGTTGTCTTGCCAAAGGCATCGCTGGGTAGCTATGTAGGGAAGGGATAAACGCTGAAAGCATCTAAGTGTGAAACCCACCTCAAGATGAGATTTCCCATGATTTTATATCAGTAAGAGCCCTGAGAGATGATCAGGTAGATAGGTTAGAAGTGGAAGTGTGGCGACACATGTAGCGGACTAATACTAATAGCTCGAGGACTTATCCAAAGTAACTGAGAATACGAAGTGTGAGGTTTTCTTGGTATTTGATAGATATTCAATTTTGAGTAGGTATTACTCAGAGTTAAGTGACGATAGCCTAGGAGATACACCTGTACCCATGCCGAACACAGTAGTTAAGCCCTAGAACGCCGGAAGTAGTTGGGGGTTGCCCCCTGTGAGATATGGAAGTCGCTTAGCTTTTATCCGCCATAGCTCAGTTGGTAGTAGCGCATGACTGTTAATCATGATGTCGTAGGTTCGAGTCCTACTGGCGGAGTATAAATCGAAACGTTCAACTGAGCGTTTTTTTATTTATAAATATAGTGGACTGTTGAAATTTCAAATTTTAATTTTTAAATCTGTAATTACCTCTTTATTTTGTTTTTAGTTCGTTTAGCTTTAAATTCTTCTTTTATAGAATTTGAAGCTTTTTTAGTTCCTTTTTTTGTTAGACTAGTGTTACTAATAAGAAAGGGAATTTTTATATGCTTCAGAAATTTTATGATCGAGCATTTGTCTTTTTGAAACTAGTTGAACAAGAATATGCCTCTTTAGGGCAGAGTTGTTCAGAGTGGGAATCACTTCATCTTCGGTTTTTACTATATTACTTAATCCGATTTAAAATTAAAAGTGATAGGGACTTTTCTATATATCACTTTAGAACAGCTTATCGTCTATATCTAGATAAATTACTGCAAGGTGGTACAACTCTTATCTAATAGGAAGCATCTATGTAATAATTACGAACGATGGTTATAGATATATTTTAAAAAATATAGAATTAGCTTATAATCAAAGGCTTCTGTATTTAGAAATGAGAGAATTTCCAAATCTTCTCTACTGTTTCTTCTTGATAAAATAGTGTTTTTTTCTTATAATAAATTGTAAGATATAATTGCAGGTGAAATTCCTGCCATGTATATGAGAAAGGACGAGCTCCTAGTAGCTCAGACGAATTTTATTATGACTTCAGTTGTTGTTGTAGGTACCCAATGGGGTGATGAAGGTAAAGGGAAAATTACAGATTTTCTTTCAGCTAATGCAGAGGTAATTGCTCGTTATCAAGGTGGCGATAATGCTGGTCACACGATTGTGATTGATGGTAAGAAATTTAAGTTGCACTTGATTCCATCTGGAATTTTCTTTCCTGAAAAAATCTCTGTTATTGGGAATGGGATGGTCGTGAATCCAAAATCCCTTGTGAAAGAGTTGACTTATCTTCATGAGGAAGGTGTGACAACTGATAACTTGCGTATTTCTGATCGTGCGCATGTTATTTTGCCTTATCACATTGAGTTGGATCGCTTGCAGGAAGAAGCTAAGGGTGACAATAAGATTGGTACTACAATCAAGGGAATCGGTCCAGCATATATGGACAAGGCTGCTCGTGTTGGAATTCGTATTGCGGATCTTTTGGATAAGGATATTTTCCGTGAACGTTTGGAACGCAATCTTGCGGAGAAGAATCGTCTGTTTGAAAAATTATATGATAGCACTCCTATTTCAGTTGATGATATTTTTGAAGAGTATTATGAATATGGTCAACAAATCAAGCAATATGTGACAGATACATCCGTTATCTTGAATGATGCGCTTGATAATGGCAAACGTGTGCTGTTTGAAGGTGCGCAAGGTGTTATGCTAGATATCGACCAAGGTACGTATCCATTTGTTACGTCGTCAAACCCTGTCGCTGGTGGTGTGACAATTGGGTCTGGTGTTGGCCCAAGTAAGATTGACAAGGTTGTAGGTGTTTGTAAAGCCTATACGAGTCGTGTAGGTGACGGACCTTTCCCAACTGAATTATTTGATGAAGTGGGGGATCGCATCCGTGAAGTAGGTCATGAATACGGTACAACAACTGGTCGTCCACGTCGTGTAGGTTGGTTTGACTCAGTTGTGATGCGTCACAGCCGCCGTGTATCTGGGATTACCAATCTTTCATTGAACTCTATCGATGTTTTGAGTGGTTTGGATACTGTGAAAATCTGTGTGGCCTATGATCTTGATGGTCAACGTATTGATTACTATCCTGCTAGTCTTGAGCAGTTGAAACGTTGCAAGCCAATCTACGAGGAATTGCCAGGTTGGTCAGAAGACATCACTGGAGTCCGTAATTTAGAAGACCTTCCTGAGAATGCACGTAACTATGTTCGTCGTGTAAGCGAGTTGGTTGGTGTTCGTATCTCAACTTTCTCAGTAGGTCCCGGTCGTGAACAAACTAATATTTTAGAAAGTGTTTGGTCATAGGAGATTTTTAAGATTAGTTTAAGACAGGTTGGGTATACTATAGACAGTTACAAGAAGACCTCCTAACTTGTTGTAACAAATATCCTAAACTTTTCTTTTTCATAATAATCTCCCTATTAAGTCACCGCATTCGGTGGCTTTTTTTGTCTTGAGAATCATGATATAATAATAAAATCGACAAGTAGGAAAAGAGAAGAACGATGAATTATACAGTTGAAGAAAAAGAAGCCTTTATGAGAGAGGCTTTGAGAGAGGCTGAGATTGCCTTAGAACACGATGAAATTCCAATTGGTTGTGTGATTGTCAAGGATGGAGAAATCATTGGTAGGGGGCATAATGCGCGCGAGGAGTTGCAACGGGCGGTCATGCATGCAGAAATCATGGCTATAGAGAATGCGAATGTGAGTGAGGAGAGCTGGCGCCTGCTCGATTGTACGCTTTTTGTGACCATTGAGCCTTGTGTCATGTGTAGCGGGGCGATTGGGCTTGCCCGTATTCCAAAGGTAGTCTACGGGGCTAAGAATCAGAAATTTGGTGCAGCTGGAAGCTTGTACGATATTTTGACAGATGAGCGTCTCAATCATCGTGTAGAGGTAGAAACGGGAATTTTGGAAGATGACTGTGCAGCGATTATGCAGGACTTTTTCCGAAATCGACGGAAAAAATAATTTCTCTTTAAAAACAGAGGGGAATGTGGTATAATGAATAGTGGAGCAACAGTTCTGCGTGAAGCGGGTCAGGGGAGGAATCCAGCAGCCCTAAGCGATGTGAATTGTGTGCTCTTTTTTCGTGCTTTTTTCGAATAAATAAGATAAAATAGCCTAGAATAAATGATTATAGAAAAGAGAAAAATATGAAAATTCGTGGTTTTGAATTGGTTTCGAGTTTTACAGATGAAAATTTGTTGCCTAAGCGTGAGACAGCTCATGCAGCTGGGTACGATTTAAAGGTTGCCGAACGAACTGTCATTGCGCCAGGTGAGATTATATTGGTCCCAACAGGAGTTAAGGCTTATATGCAACCGACAGAGGTGCTCTATCTCTATGACCGTTCTTCAAACCCTCGTAAAAAAGGCTTGGTCTTGATTAACTCTGTGGGTGTCATTGACGGAGACTATTATGGCAATCCAGGGAATGAAGGACATATCTTTGCTCAGATGAAAAATATTACTGATCAGGAAGTGGTTCTCGAAGTTGGGGAACGTGTGGTTCAGGCTGTCTTTGCTCCTTTCTTGATTGCAGATGGAGATGAGGCAGATGGCGTGCGGACTGGTGGATTTGGATCGACAGGGAAATAGAGGGATAAAATGGCAGACTATTTATTAGTTGTAGACATGCAGTCAGATTATGTTGCTGTAGGAAAAGCCTATCATGAAGAACTGACTGCAGCTGTAAATGACAAAATTGCTACTTATCCCAGCGACCGAGTTATCTATATTCTCAATCGTTTTTTCTGGGAGAGAAAAGATAGAAAGAAGAAATTTGCGACCAACTTGTTAGTTGTATCTTCTCGTATCTTTGAGAAGTGTCGGGCTTCTTGCTTTACTAATCCAGATTTAAAAGATTTTTTAGAGGGAAATGGTGCTAAGAGCATAGAGTTTATAGGGGTAGATGGCAATTTCTGTGTCAAGGCTTCCGTTTTGGCAGCTGTCAAGGAGAATTATCAGGTTTCTGTCGATTTGTCTGCTGTCGGAGTTGCCAACCAGAATAAATTTCAAAATACATTGTATAAGTGGCATTCTTTCGGAGTAACCGTAAAAGGAGAATTATTATAGCAAAGAAAAAAGCGACATTTGTGTGTCAAAATTGTGAATATAATTCACCTAAGTATCTAGGGCGTTGTCCTAACTGTGGGTCTTGGTCTTCTTTTGTAGAAGAGGTTGAGGTTGCCGAGGTCAAGAATGCACGAGTGTCCTTGACAGGTGAAAAAACCAAGCCTATGAAACTGGCTGAGGTGACTTCCATCAATGTCAATCGAACCAAGACGGAGATGGAGGAATTCAACCGTGTGCTTGGAGGCGGAGTGGTACCAGGAAGTCTCGTCCTCATCGGTGGGGATCCTGGGATTGGGAAATCAACCCTTCTCCTACAAGTTTCAACCCAGCTATCTCAAGTGGGTACGGTTCTCTATGTCAGTGGGGAGGAGTCTGCCCAGCAGATTAAACTCCGTGCAGAGCGCTTGGGGGATATTGATAGTGAGTTTTATCTCTATGCAGAGACCAATATGCAGAGCGTGAGGGCTGAGGTGGAGCGCATCCAACCAGATTTTCTCATCATCGACTCTATCCAGACGATTATGTCTCCTGAGATTTCAGGGGTGCAAGGGTCTGTGTCTCAGGTGCGTGAGGTGACCGCTGAGCTTATGCAGCTGGCTAAGACCAATAACATTGCCATCTTTATCGTAGGGCATGTGACCAAGGAAGGGACCTTGGCTGGTCCGCGTATGCTGGAGCATATGGTAGATACCGTGCTTTACTTTGAAGGGGAACGTCACCATACCTTTCGTATCTTGAGAGCAGTCAAAAACCGTTTTGGTTCCACTAATGAGATTGGCATATTTGAGATGCAGTCGGGCGGATTGGTTGAAGTTCTTAATCCTAGTGAAGTGTTTTTGGAAGAACGCTTGGATGGAGCGACTGGTTCGTCCATCGTGGTGACTATGGAAGGAACACGTCCAATTCTTGCGGAAGTGCAGGCCTTGGTGACACCGACTATGTTTGGAAATGCTAAGCGTACGACGACAGGGCTTGATTTCAATCGCGCTAGTCTGATTATGGCTGTTTTGGAAAAACGTGCAGGGCTTCTCTTGCAAAATCAGGATGCCTATCTCAAATCGGCTGGTGGTGTCAAATTGGATGAGCCTGCCATTGACTTGGCTGTTGCGGTTGCCATTGCTTCGAGTTACAAGGATAAACCAACCAATCCTCAGGAATGTTTTGTAGGAGAGTTGGGCTTGACGGGAGAGATTCGGCGCGTAAATCGTATCGAACAACGTATTAATGAAGCGGCAAAACTGGGCTTTACCAAGATTTATGTACCCAAGAATTCCTTGACAGGAATCACTCCACTCAAGGAAATTGAAGTCATTGGTGTGACAACGATTCAAGAAGTTTTGAAAAAGGTCTTTGCATAATCCGTGACAAATCCTCTTAAAAATGATAAGATAGGAGAAATATTTGATTATCAAATTTTTGAGGAGGGAATCGTGTCGTATTTTGAACAGTTTATGCAAGCCAATCAGGCTTATGTTGCCCTACATGGGCAGTTAAATCTGCCACTTAAACCCAAAACCAGAGTAGCTATCGTGACCTGTATGGACTCACGTCTACACGTTGCGCAAGCTCTAGGTTTGGCCCTTGGGGATGCTCATATCTTGCGGAATGCGGGTGGTCGAGTAACTGAGGACATGATTCGTTCACTGGTGATTTCCCAGCAACAAATGGGGACAAGAGAGATTGTGGTGCTTCACCATACAGACTGTGGAGCTCAAACCTTTCAAAATGAAAGTTTTCATGAACATTTGAAACACGAGCTCGGAGTCGATGTGTCTGATCAAGACTTTTTACCATTCCAGGATGTTGAAGAGAGTGTGAGAGAGGATATGCAATTGCTTCGAGAATCTCCACTGATTCCTGATGATGTGGTTATTTCAGGTGCTGTCTATGATGTGGATACAGGAAGTATGAGAGAAGTATACTAACTTTGTCTCGAAAAAATTTCATCCTAGCATAAAATCGATTGTTAAAATGTAGGATTTTTAGGTTTAATATAGCTAATATAAAATAGCATAAAACAAGGGTATAAATGTTTACTCTTGTTTTATTTTTGATTGAAAAATAAAGGAAAAAGCGCTACAATGGTAGATGGAAAATGTTGTGTAAAAACAAGTGATACATAAATACCGGAGGAAATCATGTCTTTTTCTGATTTAAAGCTGTTTGCCCTTTCTTCTAATAGAGAATTGGCAGAGCGTGTGGCGCAAGAAATTGGGATAGAGTTGGGGAAATCGACTGTTCGCCAATTTTCAGATGGAGAGATTCAAGTCAACATCGAAGAATCAATCCGTGGAAAACACGTCTTTATCCTACAATCAACTAGTTCACCTGTAAATGATAATTTACTTGAAATTTTGATTATGGTGGACGCATTGAAGCGTGCTAGTGCAGAATCTGTCAATGTTGTTATGCCCTACTATGGCTATGCACGTCAGGATAGAAAAGCGCGCGCGCGTGAGCCAATCACTGCAAAGCTCGTTGCAAACATGCTAGAAGTTGCTGGGGTAGATCGTTTGTTGACGATTGATTTGCACGCTGCACAGATTCAGGGATTCTTTGATATTCCTGTAGATCACTTGATGGGTGCTCCATTGATTGCGGACTATTTTGAACGTCGTGGCATGGTTGGCTCGGACTACGTGGTTGTCAGCCCAGACCATGGTGGGGTAACTCGTGCTCGTAAATTGGCAGAGTTTTTGAAAACTCCGATTGCGATTATTGACAAACGCCGTAGTGTAGACAAGATGAATACCAGTGAAGTGATGAACATCATTGGTAAGGTAGAAGGTAAGACTTGTATCTTGATTGACGATATGATCGATACAGCTGGAACTATTTGTCATGCGGCGGATGCTCTTGCTGAAGCAGGTGCTGTTGAAGTTTACGCAAGCTGTACGCACCCAGTTCTTTCAGGGCCAGCTATGGATAATATCCAAAAATCAGCTATTAAGAAATTGGTTGTTTTGGATACTATCTACCTACCAGAAGAGCGTTTGATTGATAAGATTGAACAAATTTCGATTGCTCATCTTCTGGGCGATGCTATTATTCGTATCCACGAAAAACGTCCTCTTTCTCCCCTATTTTGTATTGAGAAAAAGATTTAATCTTTCACTTGAAGTAGACAGAACTCCTAGCAGGTTTCTTTTCTTGCTAGGAGATTTTTATAGTCAAAATCTGCAAGCCTTTTCAAAATGTGCTATACTGAGAAAAAAGGAGGAATTCTATGAGTCAAGAATTTATCAATCCAAGTGATGGTGTGATCCGTCAGTATCTGGCAACCAGTAAAACGTTAGCGGTAGTGGGTTTATCCGATCGTGAAGAAACAACTAGCAATCGAGTGACTAAGGAAATGCAGGCTCGGGGCTATAAAATCATTCCAGTTAATCCCAAGGCTGCAGGTGGGGAAATCTTGGGAGAGAAGGCTTATGCGAGTCTAGCTGAGATTCCTTTTCCTGTAGATATCGTCAATGTATACCGACGTAGCGAGTTTTTACCAGATGTGGCGCGTGATTTTCTCAAGGCTGATGCCAAGATTTTTTGGGCACAACTGGGACTTGAAAGTCTAGAAGCGGAAGAAATCTTGCGTGCTGGAGGATGCGATGACATCGTGATGAATCGTTGCATCAAAAGAGAACATACACGTTTAATTCTTGAACAATAAAAAGGTAGCCATGGGCTACCTTTTTATTTTATAAAGTACCAATCAATGCTTGCATGCCAAGACTGGTGAGGATGATGGCAATCCAGCAAAGGGCTCCAAGAAGAATGGATTTACCGCTGGATCTGACCATGGCTACTAGATTTGTTTTGAGACCGATGGCACTCATAGCCATGATAATGAGGAATTTGGAGAGTTGTTTGAGAGGGGTAAAGAAGCTACTAGACACACCGAGAGAGGTAAGGAGAGTCGTTAAGAGAGAGGCCAGGATAAAATAAAGGATAAAAAGTGGGAAAACTTTTTTCAGTTGTACGCCTTGTTTATTTTTTTGTTGGCGGCTTTGCCAATAGGAGAGAAAGAGCGTGATAGGAATAATGGCAAGGGTGCGTGTGAGTTTCACAATGGTTGCAGACTCAAGGGTATTGGTTTGGTAAAGACTGTCCCAGGAGCTGGCGGTAGCCGTTACAGAGGAAGTGTCATTGACCGCAGTTCCTGCAAAGAGGGCGAAGCCTTCATTTGATAAGTGAAGCCAGGTTCCTAGAGTTGGAAAGATGAGCGCAGCCAAGACATTGAAGAAAAAGATAACGGAGATGGATTGGGCAACTTCTTTTTCCTTGGCATGGATAACGGGCGCTGTCGCAGCAATGGCAGAGCCACCACAGATAGAAGACCCCACTCCAATCAAGGTAGCCAGTTTTGTGTCTAGCGCAAAGAAACGCTGGAAGAGGTAGGCAACAATCAAGGAAATCGAAATGGTGGAAAGGATGACAGGGAGTGAAGATTGTCCAACTGCGAAGACTTGCGAGATATTGAGACCAAAACCGAGTAAGATAACGGCATACTGGAGCAATTTCTTTGAACTAAAGGTCAAACCTGCATCTAGTTGTTTGTAGGGTGAGAGCCAGGGGTGGAGGAGCATTCCAGCAAAAATTGCAAAGACAGGTGCACCCACCACGGGGAAAAATCCTCCCAGGAACCAAGATACGATAGAAATGAGAAGGCAGGCCAAGATTCCTGCTCCATTTTTTGATAAAAATGACATATAAACCTCCGAAAATAAGCACTTATTATAGTCCTGTCGAGAAGAAAAGTAAAACAGAAAGTGAAAAATGCGGGTTTCAGATGGATTTTGCGGTCAGGAAGCTTTTGTAGTATAATAGTACTATGTTCTGTAAGCAAGGGGGATATCTATGGACTTAACCAAACGCTTTAATAAACAGTTAGACAAGATTCAAGTTTCCTTGATTCGCCAGTTTGACCAGGCAATTACAGAGATTCCTGGGGTCTTGCGTTTGACCTTGGGGGAACCTGATTTTACAACGCCAGATCATATCAAGGAGGCAGCCAAGCGGGCCATTGACCAGAACCAATCCTACTATACAGGGATGAGCGGTTTACTGACCTTGCGCCAGGCTGCTAGCGACTTTGTAAAAGAAAAATACCAGCTAGATTATAATCCTGAAAATGAAATTTTGGTTACAATTGGGGCGACAGAGGCTTTATCTGCTACTTTGACAGCTATTTTGGAAGAGGGGGACAAGGTGCTCTTGCCAGCTCCTGCCTATCCAGGCTATGAACCGATTGTCAATCTGGTTGGGGCAGAGATTGTCGAGATTGATACAACTGAAAATGGTTTTGTCTTGACTCCTGAGATGTTGGAAAAGGCCATTTTGGAGCAAGGGGACAAGCTCAAAGCTGTCATTCTCAACTATCCAGCTAATCCGACAGGAATTACCTATAGTCGGGAGCAGTTGGAAGCCTTGGCAGACATTTTACGCAAGTATGAGATTTTTGTTGTCTGTGATGAGGTTTACTCAGAATTAACCTATACAGGCGAAGCCCATGTATCTTTGGGAACTATGCTGAGAGACCAGACTATTATTATCAATGGTTTATCTAAATCGCATGCTATGACTGGTTGGCGTTTAGGCTTTATCTTTGCTCCTGCAACTTTCACAGCTCAGTTAATCAAGAGTCACCAATATTTGGTTACTGCCGCAAATACTATGGCTCAACATGCTGCAGTGGAGGCTTTGACCGCTGGTAAAAACGACGCCGAGCCTATGAAGAAGGAGTACATTCAGCGTCGAGATTATATCATCGAAAAGATGACTGCTCTTGGTTTTGAGATTATCAAACCAGATGGGGCCTTCTATATCTTTGCTAAGATTCCAGCGGGCTACAATCAAGACTCCTTTGCTTTTCTGAAGGATTTTGCCTATAAGAAGGCCGTTGCCTTTATCCCTGGTGCCGCCTTTGGACGTTATGGGGAAGGCTATGTTCGTCTATCTTATGCAGCCAGCATGGAAACGATCAGAGAGGCCATGAAACGACTTGAGGAGTACATGAGAGAAGCATGATTCAGTCTATCACGAGTCAAGGTCTCGTACTCTACAATCGTAACTTTCGTGAGGATGACAAGCTAGTCAAAATTTTTACCGAGCAGGCGGGCAAGCGCATGTTTTTCGTCAAACACGCTGGCCAGTCCAAACTAGCTCCGGTTATTCAGCCCTTGGTGTTGGCACGATTTCTCTTGCGAATCAATGATGACGGGCTTAGCTACATCGAGGACTACCATGAGGTGATGACCTTTCCAAAGATTAATAGTGATCTCTTTGTTATGGCCTATGCTACCTATGTGGCAGCTCTTGCAGATGTTAGTTTGCAGGATAATCAGCAGGATGCTCCCTTGTTTGCTTTCTTGAGAAAGACTCTGGAGTTGATGGAAGCAGGGATAGATTATCAGGTCTTAACCAATATTTTTGAAATTCAAATCTTGACTCGATTTGGAATCAGCCTTAATTTTAATGAGTGTGTCTTTTGCCATCGGGTGGGTCAGGCCTTTGACTTTTCTTTCAAATATGGAGCCTGCCTTTGCCCAGAGCATTATCATGAGGATGAGAGACGTTGTCATCTCAATCCCAATATCCCTTATCTGCTCAATCAATTTCAAGCCATTGATTTTGAAACCTTGGAGACCATTTCGCTTAAGGCAGAAATCAAGCAAGAGCTACGCAAGTTTATGGATCAACTCTACGAAGAGTACGTTGGGATTCACCTTAAATCAAAGAAATTTATTGATTCCCTAGCAGACTGGGGACAATTACTAAAAGAGGAAAACAAATGAAAAAAATTGCAGTAGATGCTATGGGGGGCGATTACGCACCTCAAGCCATCGTTGAGGGTGTCAATCAAGCCCTTGCTGACTTTTCAGATATTGAGATTCAACTCTACGGAGATGAAAGCAAGATCAAGCAATATCTAACGGCTACAGAGCGCGTCAGCATTATCCATACGGATGAGAAAATCAACTCAGACGATGAGCCGACAAAAGCTATCCGTAAGAAGAAAAATGCCAGCATGGTATTAGCAGCCAAGGCAGTCAAAGAGGGAGAAGCAGACGCCGTCCTCTCAGCTGGGAACACAGGTGCCTTGTTGGCTGCAGGATTCTTTATTGTGGGTCGTATCAAAAATATCGATCGTCCAGGACTCATGTCTACCTTGCCGACCATCGATGGAAAAGGCTTTGATATGCTAGATCTCGGTGCCAATGCAGAAAATACAGCCCATCATCTGCACCAATACGCTGTTTTAGGTTCCTTCTATGCGAAAAATGTTCGTGGGGTTTCGAAACCACGTGTTGGTTTACTCAACAATGGAACAGAAAGCAGCAAGGGCGACCCGCTTCGTAAGGAAACTTACGAATTGCTAGTAGCTGATGAAAGTTTGAACTTTATCGGAAACGTGGAAGCGCGTGATCTGATGAATGGCGTTGCGGATGTTGTCGTGACAGATGGTTTCACGGGAAACGCTGTTCTCAAATCCATTGAAGGGACAGCCATGGGAATTATGGGCTTGCTCAAGACAGCTATTACAGGTGGTGGTCTTCGAGCGAAGCTAGGTGCTCTACTTCTTAAGGATAGTCTTAGGGGGTTGAAGACACAGCTTAACTATTCAGATGTTGGAGGAGCAGTTTTGTTTGGTGTCAAGGCGCCAGTTGTAAAAACCCATGGCTCAAGTGATGCCAAGGCTGTGTACAGTACGATTCGTCAGATTCGTACCATGCTAGAAACAGACGTAGTTGCTCAGACTGCGCGTGAATTTTCAGGAGAATAAAAAAAGATGACAGAAAAAGAAATTTTTGACCGTATTGTAACCATTATCCAAGAGCGACAGGGAGAAGACTTTGCCGTAACAGAGGCTTTGAGTTTGAAAGACGATCTAGATGCGGACTCAGTGGATTTGATGGAGTTTGTCTTGACACTAGAAGATGAATTTGGTATCGAAATCACTGATGAGGAAATCGATCAACTTCAAAGTGTAGCGGATGTAGTAGCAATTATTAAAGATAAAAAATAGCCAAAAGCAACATGCAAGTCATGTTGTTTTTTTATTTGCGGAAAAAAGAGAAACTTTTAGTAGAAATTGCGAATAAAGAGATGAGAAAGAAAAAGGAGGAACGTTTATGTATGTGACCGGTTTTTATCCGTGGTTTATTAAGTGGTTTTTAAAATAAAAATGAATGAATTGTTCATTTTCGAATTGTTTTTCGAATAGATAGGTAAGGAAAAAGGGAAGGAGATTACGCGATGTATTTACCAATCTTATTGCCATGGTTGATCAAATGGTATTTAAAATAAATGAAATTTACCTGTTCATTTTAAATTACTTCTCGAATAGATAAGTGAGAAGAAAAGGAAGGAGAGAAGAAAATGATTTCAGTAATTTACCCAATCTGGCTATTTAAGTGGCTTAGAGGTTAAGGATTAAATATATAAAAAAATAAGGAGAAAACAAATGACAAACTTTGACAACATGGAACAGAACTTTGTAGCTCTTACAGAAGAAGAGTTGACGGATGTGAATGGGGGAGCATGGCCGATTGTAGCTTGGGTGATTGCTAATCCTGTGACAGCAGCTAAAATTGCTGGTGGAATTACTGCAGCAGGAATTGCAGGTTATAATTATGTGACGAGTAGATGGTAATAGAAGGAGGAGATGATATGGAAAAATCTATTTTAAAATTTGAAACAATGACTGATACGGACTTGCAGGAAATTCAAGGGGGAGCCTTTCCCCTTCTTATCCCTGTGGCAGTTGGTTTTGTAAAAGGTTTTGTATATACAGGTGGAGCTATTTTAACAACTCGAGCACTCTTTTCAGGTAAATAGGAGTCTGCTATGAAAAAAATCTTATTAGGATTTGCTGAGGGGTATTTTGTCGTATCGATTATTCTTTATATCGCAACGTATATGATTATGAAAAATCCGATCAATACCTTGTTTTATCCAGAAACCTATCCAATTCTACTTGGTCTGTTTTATCTAGGATACAAGTACAAAACAAAAGAAAGTACGATTGGAAATTGATGAACCATCAGATCGGAGTTTGAGATGAAAGTTGTTCAATTACTAGGAAAAGCTTGGCTAGAGACCACTGTATTATTTAGCTCGATAGCTTATCTAATTATTAGAATCGTAGCTGATGTAAACAAAATAAATCTACCTACATGGTTTGAATCTTTTGATATACCTACGATCTCCTTGTTTTTAGTGGTATTTATTTTACTGTATCGGGGCCAAGGAGAAAGAAAAGGAGAATAGAATGATTAGGATTGTAAAATATTTTCTACTATATTATTTTCCTATTTTTAATGAATATTTTCATCTTTACGATTCTAGCAACTCTTGGATTTCAGCTAACAATGAGTGAAAGTAGTTATCTGGTGCCACCCGCGTTTGCGTTTATCGTTTTATACGCCATTCACAAAAGAAGTGGGAAAGGCAAGAAATCTGTGTAATTGAATATTCTAGGCAGGACTCTTGTTCTGCCTATTTTCTTTGGTAAAAGTGCTGTTCAGGTGAGGATATTGTTTTTTCAGAAATAATTCCCTTATTTCGTCCTTGTTTGGTTAAAATAATCTTATAAATTTTTAAAGAGATTATTAGAAAAAGGAGAAGGATATGAAATTTAGGAAAAGGCACTATCGTCCCCAGGTGGATCAGATGGATTGTGGCGTGGCTTCCTTGGCTATGATCTTTGGTTACTACGGTAGTTATTACTCCTTGGCTCATCTAAGAGAACTAGCTAAGACGACCATGGATGGGACGACGGCTTTGGGCTTGGTCAAGGTGGCACAGGAAATTGGTTTTGAAACGCGAGCTATCAAGGCGGATATGACGCTCTTTGATCTGCCAGATTTGACCTTTCCTTTTGTGGCTCATGTGCTCAAGGAAGGAAAGTTGCTCCACTACTATGTGGTGATAGGTCAGGATAAAAAGCACATTCATATCGCTGATCCGGATCCTGGTGTCAAGCTGACCAAGATTTCCCGTGAGCGTTTTGCGCAAGAGTGGACAGGGGTCAGTATTTTTATGGCGCCATCTCCGGGCTATAAACCTCATAAGGAGAAGAAACAGGGTCTCCTATCCTTCTTGCCGATTTTATTCAAACAGCGTGGCTTAATTACCAATATCGTCCTAGCGACACTCTTGGTAACCTTGATCAATATCGTGGGCTCCTACTATCTTCAGTCCATCATTGATAGTTACGTGCCAGACCAGATGCGCTCGACGCTGGGCATCATCTCTATTGGGTTGGTCATCGTCTATATCCTCCAGCAGATTTTGTCTTATGCGCAGGAATATCTTTTACTTGTTCTGGGGCAACGGCTGTCTATCGATGTGATTTTGTCCTATATTAAGCATGTTTTTCACCTGCCAATGTCCTTTTTTGCAACACGCAGGACAGGAGAGATTGTATCTCGTTTTACAGATGCCAACAGTATCATCGACGCGCTAGCTTCGACCATTCTTTCGATTTTCCTAGATGTGTCGACGATTTTGATTATCTCGCTCGTGCTATTTTCACAGAACATCACGCTCTTTTTCATTAGTCTGCTTGCGCTTCCCATCTATACAGTGATTATCTTTGCCTTTATGAAGCCGTTTGAAAAGATGAATCGGGATACCATGGAAGCTAATGCGGTTCTGTCTTCTTCTATCATCGAGGACATCAACGGTATTGAGACCATTAAGTCGTTGACCAGTGAAAGTTCGCGCTATCAAAAGATTGACAAGGAATTTGTGGCTTATCTGAAAAAATCCTTTACCTATAGTCGGGCAGAAAGCCAGCAAAAGGCACTGAAAAAAGTTGCCCAGCTCCTGCTCAATGTTGCCGTTCTCTGGCTGGGAGCTATTCTTGTTATGGATGGGAAAATGAGTTTGGGTCAGCTGATTACTTATAACACCCTGCTTGTTTACTTTACCAATCCTTTGGAAAATATCATTAACCTACAAACCAAACTTCAGACAGCGCAGGTTGCCAATAATCGCTTAAATGAGGTTTATCTAGTAGCTTCGGAGTTTGAGGAGAAGAAAACGGTAGAAGATTTGAGCATGATGAAAGGGGATATGACCTTTAAACAGGTTCACTATAAGTATGGCTATGGTCGAGACGTCTTGTCAGATATTAATTTTACCATTCCGCAGGGTTCTAAAGTGGCTTTTGTGGGGATTTCAGGGTCAGGAAAAACCACCTTGGCCAAGATGATGGTTAATTTCTATGACCCTAGTCAAGGAGAGATTAGTCTAGGTGGTGTCAATCTTAATCAGATTGATAAAAAGGCCTTGCGCCAGTATATCAACTACCTGCCTCAACAACCCTATGTCTTTAACGGAACGATTTTGGAGAATCTTCTCCTTGGAGCTAAGGAGGGAACGACTCAGGAAGATATCTTACGGGCAGTTGAATTAGCAGAGATTCGGGAGGATATTGAGCGCATGCCACTGAATTACCAGACAGAATTAACTTCGGATGGGGCTGGAATTTCTGGTGGACAACGGCAGAGAATCGCTCTGGCGCGTGCTCTCTTGACGGATGCACCTGTTTTGATATTGGACGAGGCGACTAGCAGTTTGGATATTTTGACAGAGAAGCGAATCGTGGATAATCTTATGGCTTTGGATAAGACCTTGATTTTCATCGCCCATCGCTTGACCATCGCTGAGCGGACAGAGAAGGTTGTTGTTTTGGATCAGGGCAAGATTGTCGAAGAAGGTACCCATGCAGACTTGCTTGCACAGGATGGCTTTTATGCCCATTTGGTGAATAGCTAGAAAGAGGAGAAGATGAAACCAGAATTTTTAGAAAGTGCGGAGTTTTATAATCGTCGTTACCATAATTTTTCCAGTCGGGTGATTTTACCTATGTCACTTCTGCTCATGTTTTTACTGGGATTTGCAGTTTTTGCAGAGAAGGAGATGAGTTTGTCTACCAGAGCGACTGTCGAACCTAGTCGGATCATTGCCAATATCCAGTCGACTAGCAATCAACGCATTGTGGCAAATTATCTGGAAGAAAACAAACTAGTCAAGCAGGGGGAACTCCTCGTTCAGTACCAGCAAGGTGCGGAAGCTGTCCAGGTTGAGGCATATGCCAGTCAATTGGAGATGTTAAAGGATCAAAAAAAGCAGTTGGGGTATTTGCAATCCAGTTTGAAAGAGGGGAGTGATCAATTTCCAGAGGCGGATAAGTTTGGTTATCAGGAGATGTTTCGAGATTATCTCAGCCAAGCTAGTAGTCTTAGGAGCAATGTTTCGCAGCAAAATGCCAACATCTCCTCGCAGAATGCGGCAGCAAGTCAGAGCCAGGCCGAGATTGGCAATCTTATCAGTCAAACAGAGGATAAAATTCGAGATTATAAAACAGCTAAGTCAGCGATTGAAACAGGAGCTCAACTGGATAGTCAAAATGCAGCCTACTCATTTTATCAGACCTATAAAAATCAAGGTGAAGATGATTCGCAAGCTAAATCGCAAGTTATTGCACAGATGGACGCGCAGATTGCCCAGCTAGAGTCTAGTCTAGCTACGTATCGTGTACAGTATGCGGGTTCTGGAGCTCAACAGGCCCACGCAACGGGACTGGATAGTCAGCTGGAATCGCTCAAATCTCAGCACTTAGTCAAAGTCGGTCAGGAATTAACTCTTTTGGATCAGAAAATTTTAGAAGCAGAGTCGGGTAAGAAAGTCCAGGGAGGTCTCCTCGATAAGGGAAAGATTACAGCAAGTGAGGATGGGGTGCTTCACCTCAATCCTGAGACTAGTGAATCTACGATGGTCGCAGAAGGAAGCCTGCTAGCCCAACTCTACCCATCCTTGGAAAAAGAAGGGAAAACCAAACTCACAGCTTATCTCAGTTCAAAAGATGTTGCTAGAGTCAAGATTGGGGACTCTGTTCGTTATACTACGACTAATGATGCGAAGAATCAAATTTTCCTGGATTCTACGATTACAGGTATCGATGCGACAGCTACAAAGACTGAACAAGGAAATTTCTTTAAAATTGAGGCGGAGACTAATTTAACTTCGGAACAGGCTGAAAAACTTCGTTATGGTTTAGAAGGCCGCCTGCAGATGATTACGGGAAAGAAAAGCTATCTCCGTTATTTTTGGGATCAATTTTTAAATAAAGGGTAATATTCGTGTTTTTCAGAGGATAAATGATTTTAAAACTGTAAGAAGAGTTCATCTTGCAGTTTTTCTTTACGCTTAAAATAGGAAAACGTTATTTATTCGTAAAAACCTTGAATTTTTCATGCTTTTGTGGTAGAATGTGCTCAAGTAAAACGAAAGGCGAACTTTAAAATGTCAAAACAACTGATCTATTCGGGAAAAGCCAAGGATATCTATACAACTGAGGATGAAAATCTCATTATTTCAACTTACAAGGACCAGGCCACTGCCTTCAACGGTGTCAAGAAGGAGCAGATTGCGGGTAAGGGAGTGTTAAATAATCAGATTTCATCTTTTATTTTTGAGAAATTAAATGCGGCTGGTGTAGCGACTCACTTTGTGGAGAAGCTTTCGGATACGGAACAGCTCAATAAAAAAGTTGAGATTATTCCTTTGGAAGTTGTGCTCCGCAACTACACGGCTGGTTCCTTTTCAAAACGTTTTGGCGTAGAAGAAGGTATTGCATTTGAGACTCCAATTGTCGAATTTTACTATAAAAATGATGATTTGGATGATCCCTTTATTAATGATGAGCATGTGAAATTCCTAAAAATTGCGGATGACCAGCAGATTGCTTACTTGAAGGAAGAAACCCGTCGTATCAATGAGCTCTTGAAGGATTGGTTTGCTGAGATTGGTCTCAAATTGATTGACTTTAAGCTAGAGTTCGGTTTTGACAAGGATGGCAAGATTATCTTGGCAGACGAGTTTTCACCAGATAACTGCCGTTTGTGGGATGCGGATGGCAACCACATGGACAAGGATGTTTTCCGTAGAGGTCTCGGAGAATTAACAGACGTTTACGAGATTGTCTGGGAAAAGTTGCAAGGTTTAAAATAACACCTTCAAGGTCGTTTGGGAACATTGCAAGAGCTGAAATAAAGGAATAAGAATTGATGGATAAACGTATTTTTGTTGAGAAAAAGGCTGATTTTCAGGTCAAGTCAGAGAGTTTGGTAAGGGAGCTCCAGCACAACTTGGGACTGTCAACTTTGAAAAGTATTCGCATTGTGCAAGTTTATGATGTCTTTGACTTGGCAGAGGACTTATTTGCACCTGCAGAGAAGCACATCTTCTCTGAGCAGGTAACAGACCATGTCTTGGATGAAGCGGCTGTGCAGGCTGATCTTGCTAACTATGCTTTCTTTGCCATTGAAAGTTTGCCAGGACAGTTTGACCAGCGTGCAGCTTCTTCACAGGAAGCCTTGCTTTTACTGGGAAGTTCGAGTGATGTGACAGTCAACACAGCCCAGCTTTACTTGGTTAATAAAGATACTGATGCGACTGAGTTGGAAGCGGTCAAGAACTACTTGCTCAACCCAGTTGATTCTCGTTTCAAGGACATCACGACAGGAATTGCCAAGCAGGAATTTTCAGAGTCAGACAAGACTATTCCAGAATTGACTTTCTTTGAAAGCTATACGGCAGAAGACTTTGCCCGCTACAAGGCCGAGCAAGGGATGGCCATGGAAGTGGATGATTTGCTCTTTATCCAAGACTACTTCAAGTCAATCGGGCGCGTGCCGACTGAGACGGAGCTCAAGGTTTTGGACACTTACTGGTCTGACCACTGCCGTCACACGACTTTTGAGACGGAGTTGAAACAGATTGATTTCTCAGCTTCTAAATTCCAAAAGCAATTGCAAGCGACTTATGATAAATATATCGCTATGCGCGAGGAATTAGGTCGTTCTGAAAAGCCACAAACCTTGATGGATATGGCGACTATTTTCGGTCGTTATGAGCGTGCTAATGGTCGTTTGGACGATATGGAAGTGTCTGACGAAATCAATGCATGCTCGGTTGAAATCGAAGTGGACGTTGATGGTGTCAAGGAACCTTGGCTCCTTATGTTCAAAAACGAAACCCACAACCACCCAACGGAAATTGAGCCATTTGGTGGAGCGGCTACTTGTATCGGTGGCGCCATTCGTGACCCGTTGTCAGGACGTTCCTACGTTTACCAAGCTATGCGTATTTCAGGTGCTGGTGACATTACAGCGCCGATTTCAGAAACGCGCGCTGGGAAATTGCCACAACAAGTCATTTCGAAAACAGCGGCTCACGGTTATTCTTCGTATGGTAACCAAATTGGTCTGGCAACGACTTACGTTCGTGAATACTTCCACCCAGGGTTTGTAGCTAAACGCATGGAGCTAGGTGCCGTTGTTGGTGCTGCTCCTAAGGAAAATGTAGTCCGTGAAAAACCTGAAGCGGGTGATGTGATTATCTTGCTAGGTGGCAAGACTGGGCGTGATGGTGTTGGTGGTGCGACAGGGTCTTCTAAGGTTCAAACAGTTGAGTCTGTAGAGACTGCCGGTGCTGAGGTTCAAAAAGGGAATGCCATCGAAGAGCGCAAGATCCAACGCCTTTTCCGTAATGGCGATGTCACTCGTCTCATCAAGAAGTCCAATGACTTTGGAGCAGGTGGTGTCTGTGTGGCTATCGGTGAATTGGCAGATGGTCTTGAAATCGACCTCAACAAGGTTCCTCTTAAATACCAAGGTTTGAACGGTACAGAAATTGCCATTTCTGAATCACAAGAACGGATGGCAGTTGTGGTGCGTCCTGAGGACGTAGATGCCTTCGTTGCTGAATGTAATAAAGAAAATATTGACGCTGTTGTTGTGGCAACAGTGACTGAAAAACCAAATCTTGTCATGCACTGGAATGGTGAAACAATTGTCGACTTGGAACGCCGTTTCCTTGATACAAACGGTGTGCGCGTGGTTGTCGATGCCAAGGTGGTAGACAAGGATGTCAAGCTTCCAGAAGAACGTCAAACATCTGCTGAAACACTTGAAGCAGATACCCTTGCGGTTCTATCTGACCTCAACCATGCGAGTCAAAAAGGCTTGCAAACCATCTTTGACTGTTCGGTCGGTCGTTCAACGGTCAATCACCCACTTGGTGGTCGCTACCAACTCACACCAACTGAAGCTTCTGTGCAAAAGTTGCCAGTCCAACACGGTGTGACTCACACTGCGTCAGTCATGGCGCAAGGTTTCAACCCTTATGTGGCAGAATGGTCTCCATACCACGGTGCTGCCCATGCGGTTATCGAAGCGACAGCTCGTTTAGTGGCTGCTGGTGCCAACTGGTCTAAGGCTCGTTTCTCTTACCAAGAATATTTCGAGCGCATGGACAAGCAAGCTGAGCGTTTTGGTCAGCCAGTAGCCGCCCTTCTAGGCTCTATTGAAGCACAAATCCAGCTTGGTTTGCCATCTATCGGTGGTAAGGACTCCATGTCTGGTACCTTTGAAGAATTGACGGTACCACCAACCTTGGTCGCCTTTGGGGTGACGACGGCAGATAGCCGTAAGGTGCTCTCTCCTGAGTTCAAGACTGCTGGTGAAAATATCTACTACATCCCAGGTCAAGCTCTTGCTGCAGAGATTGATTTTGACTTGATTAAGTCTAATTTTGCTCAGTTTGAAGCCATCCAAGCTGGTCACAAAGTAACATCTGCATCAGCTGTCAAATACGGTGGTGTCCTTGAAAGCTTGGCTCTTGCTACTTTTGGGAATCATATTGGTGCAGAGGTAACCTTGCCTGAATTTGAAACAGCCTTGACAGCTCAATTAGGCGGATTTGTCTTCACATCTCCTGAAGAAATCGCTGGAGTAGAGAAGATTGGACAAACGAAAGCAGACTTTACACTCCTTGTCAACGGTGTGAAGCTAGATGGACAGAAGCTTGACAGTGCCTTCCAAGGGAAACTGGAAGAAGTTTACCCAACAGAATTTGCCCAATCTAAAGAATTGGACGAAGTACCAGCTGTCGCTTCTAACGCAGTCATCAAAGTCAAGGAAACTATTGAAAAACCGGTGGTTTACATCCCAGTCTTCCCAGGAACAAACTCGGAATATGATTCAGCAAAAGCTTTTGAAAAAGAAGGTGCAGAAGTCAACTTGGTGCCATTCGTGACCTTGAATGAAGAGGCTATTGTCAAGTCAGTTGAAACTATGGTTGACAATATCGGCAAGGCTAATATCCTTTTCTTCGCGGGTGGTTTCTCAGCTGCGGATGAGCCGGATGGATCAGCTAAGTTTATCGTCAACATCCTGCTCAATGAAAAAGTGCGTGTAGCTATTGATAGCTTTATCGCTCGTGGTGGCTTGATTATCGGTATCTGTAATGGGTTCCAGGCCTTGGTCAAATCAGGTCTTCTTCCATACGGGAACTTCGAGGATGCTAACAGTACTAGCCCAACCCTCTTCTACAATGATGCCAACCAGCACGTGGCTAAGATGGTGGAAACTCGAATTGCCAATACCAACTCGCCATGGTTGGCTGGTGTGCAAGTGGGCGATATCCACGCTATTCCTGTTTCGCACGGTGAAGGGAAGTTTGTCGTGACGGCTGAGGAATTTGCAGAGCTCCGTGCCAATGGTCAAATCTTTAGCCAATACGTTGACTTTGACGGCAAACCAAGTATGGATTCTAAGTACAATCCGAATGGTTCTGTAAATGCCATCGAAGGAATTACCAGCAAGAACGGCCAAATCATCGGTAAAATGGGACACTCAGAACGTTATGAAGACGGTCTTTTCCAAAACATCCCAGGAAATAAAGACCAGCACCTGTTCGCGTCGGCTGTTAAATACTTTACTGGAAAGTAAGATTTGTGTTTTTTCCGATAGACAATATCAGTAATGTAAAAGCCATGTAGCTCTTGATGATTGTAAAAGGTTTGTTTTGCGAGTGCAACGAGCTTCTACCGTATCGTTCGGCTCTACTGAAGGAATGATGCAAAAATAAAAATTAGGTATAAAAAATGACATACGAAGTAAAATCTCTTAATGAAGAATGTGGTGTTTTCGGTATCTGGGGACATCCAGATGCTGCAAAATTGACCTATTTTGGGCTCCACAGTCTTCAGCACCGTGGTCAGGAGGGGGCAGGAATCCTCTCCAATGACCAAGGACAATTGAAGCGCCATCGTGATATGGGGCTGTTGTCAGAAGTGTTCAGAAATCCAGCTAATTTGGATAAACTAACTGGAACGAGCGCGATTGGACATGTTCGTTATGCGACTGCTGGCGAAGCTTCTGTGGATAACATCCAGCCCTTCCTCTTTCGCTTTCATGATATGCAGTTTGGACTTGCTCACAACGGAAACTTGACCAATGCAGAATCGCTCAAGCAAGAATTGGAACAAAGAGGAGCTATTTTCAGTTCAACTTCGGACTCAGAAATCTTGGCTCACCTCATTCGTCGGAGTCACAATCCCAACTTGATGGGCAAAATCAAGGAGGCGCTCAGCCTTGTAAAAGGTGGCTTTGCTTATATCCTGCTGTTTGAGGACAAGTTGATTGCTGCGCTTGATCCTAATGGTTTCCGTCCACTTTCTATTGGGAAAATGGCCAACGGAGCGGTGGTGGTTTCGTCAGAAACCTGTGCTTTTGAAGTCATCGGTGCTGAGTGGATTCGTGATGTAAAACCAGGGGAAATTGTGATTGTGGATGACAATGGGATTCAGTACGATAGCTATACGAATGATACCCAGCTGGCGATTTGCTCTATGGAGTATATCTACTTTGCCCGTCCTGACTCTAATATCCATGGTGTTAATGTCCATACGGCCCGTAAGAGAATGGGAGCGCAACTAGCCCGTGAATTCAAGCATGAAGCGGATATTGTGGTCGGTGTGCCAAATTCCTCGCTCAGCGCAGCTATGGGATTTGCAGAAGAATCTGGTCTGCCAAATGAAATGGGTCTGATCAAAAACCAATACACCCAACGCACCTTTATCCAACCGACTCAAGAATTGCGGGAGCAAGGGGTGCGGATGAAACTGTCTGCTGTTTCGGGTGTTGTCAAAGGCAAACGTGTGGTTATGGTGGATGATTCCATTGTTCGTGGGACGACCTCTCGCCGTATCGTTCAGCTTTTGAAAGAAGCAGGTGCGTCTGAAGTTCACGTTGCTATTGGTAGTCCAGCGCTAGCTTATCCATGTTTTTACGGGATTGATATCCAGACGCGTCAGGAGCTGATTGCGGCCAATCATACGGTCGAAGAAACTCGTCAAATCATTGGTGCGGATAGCCTGACCTATCTTTCGATTGATGGCTTGATTGATTCTATCGGCATCGAAACAGATGCGCCGAATGGTGGTCTCTGTGTCGCTTACTTTGACGGCGATTATCCAACACCTCTTTATGACTATGAGGAAGACTATCGTAGAAGTTTGGATGAAAAGACCAGTTTTTACAAATAGACGGATAAAGACTCCCCATTAAAGGAAAGGAAGAGGAGACAAAGATGACAAATAAAAATGCTTATGCGCAATCCGGTGTGGATGTTGAAGCGGGTTATGAAGTTGTTGAACGGATTAAAAAGCATGTAGCTCGTACGGAGCGTGCAGGTGTTATGGGAGCTCTAGGTGGTTTCGGTGGCATGTTTGACCTTTCAAAAACAGGTGTCAAAGAGCCGGTCTTGATCTCAGGGACTGATGGTGTCGGAACCAAGCTCATGTTGGCCATCAAATACGACAAGCATGATACCATCGGTCAGGACTGTGTGGCCATGTGTGTCAATGATATCATCGCTGCAGGTGCGGAGCCCCTCTATTTCCTCGACTATGTGGCGACAGGGAAGAATGAACCAGCTAAACTAGAACAAGTGGTTGCTGGTGTGGCAGAAGGCTGTGTGCAGGCAGGTGCAGCCCTCATTGGTGGGGAAACAGCTGAAATGCCTGGTATGTATGGCGAAGATGACTACGACTTGGCTGGATTTGCGGTCGGCGTAGCTGAAAAATCTCAAATCATTGACGGTTCAAAGGTGGCAGAAGGCGATGTTCTTCTCGGACTTGCCTCAAGTGGGATTCACTCAAATGGTTACTCCCTCGTTCGTCGTGTTTTTGCGGACTACACAGGTGAGGAAGTCTTGCCGGAATTGGAAGGCAAGAAACTCAAGGAAGTCCTTCTTGAGCCGACTCGTATCTATGTCAAGGCTGTCTTGCCACTCATCAAGGAAGAGTTAGTCAACGGCATTGCCCACATCACAGGTGGTGGTTTCATCGAGAATGTCCCTCGTATGTTTGCGGCTGACCTAGCTGCGGAAATTGAAGAAGACAAGGTTCCAGTGCTTCCTATTTTCAAGGCTCTTGAAAAATACGGTGAAATCAAGCATGAAGAAATGTTTGAAATCTTCAATATGGGTGTGGGACTCATGCTGGCAGTTAGCCCTGAAAATGTAGGTCGCGTCAAGGAATTGCTGGATGAACCAGTTTATGAAATTGGTCGCATCGTCAAGAAAGAAAACGAAAGTGTCATCATCAAATGAAAAAAATAGCGGTTTTTGCCTCTGGTAATGGCTCAAACTTTCAGGTGATTGCCGAAGAATTTCCGGTGGAATTTGTTTTTTCAGACCATCGTGACGCCTATGTGCTGGAACGTGCAGACAAGCTCGGCGTCCTGTCCTATGCTTTTGAACTCAAGGAGTTTGAGAACAAGGCGGACTATGAAGCTGCTCTTGTCGAACTCTTGGAAGAGCACCAGATTGACTTGGTCTGCCTAGCAGGCTACATGAAAATCGTTGGGCCAACCTTATTGGCAGCCTATGAAGGCCGAATCATCAATATCCATCCAGCCTATCTGCCAGAATTTCCAGGAGCTCATGGGATTGAGGATGCTTGGGATGCTGGTGTTGCTGAGAGCGGCGTGACCATTCACTGGGTGGACTCTGGTGTAGATACAGGAAAGGTCATCAAACAAGTACGCGTACCACGACTAGCTGATGATACCATCGATAGCTTTGAAGCTAGTATTCATGAAGCGGAGTACAAGTTGTATCCAGAGGTGCTGGATAGCTTGGGAGTGGAGAGAAGGTAAGAAGTAAATCAAGTTTTGATTGCGCAATCTTGCTAGGAGAAAAAATGATTGAACTGAAATTAGTAGATGAGAGCAGTTTTCAGGCAGTGCTGGATTTGAAAATATCTGAAGCTGATGAACGAGCACGTTTCGTGGCTCCAAACGTACGCTCTTTAGCTGATGCATGGCTCTACCGGAAAAACGAAGATGTGTTTCCGATGGCAATCTATTGGGATAAGCAAGTGGTTGGCTTTCTCCTGCTAGAAATAGACAAGGATGAAGCGGAATACTTTATCTGGCGGATAATGATTGGTCAGCAGTACCAAGGAAGAGGTTATGGTCGAAAAGCCTTGGAAGTTCTAATCAAAGAGGCTCAGATGGATAGAGCTTGCAGTCATATTACCGCAGATTATGTGGTTGGAAATGAAAAAATGAAGTACCTGTTGACTAGTCTGGGTTTTCAGGAAACAGGATTTATAGAAGAAAATAACGAAGTCGCTATGCGCTTGGATCTAAAGAAAGAGGAATAGAATGACGAAAAAGGCCTTAATCAGCGTCTCAGACAAAGCGGGCATTGTTGAATTTGCCCAAGAACTCAAAAAATTTGGTTGGGATATCATCTCAACAGGTGGTACCAAAGTTGCCCTTGATAATGCTGGGGTAGACACTATCGCCATTGACGATGTGACTGGTTTCCCAGAGATGATGGACGGTCGTGTTAAGACTCTCCACCCAAATATCCACGGAGGGCTTCTCGCTCGTCGTGACCTCGATAGTCACCTTGATGCTGCTAAGGACAATCAGATCGAGCTCATTGACCTTGTTGTGGTCAATCTTTACCCATTCAAGGAAACCATTCTTAAACCAGATGTGACCTACGCTAACGCGGTGGAGAACATCGATATCGGTGGTCCATCAATGCTTCGTTCAGCAGCGAAGAATCACGCCAGCGTAACGGTTGTGGTAGACCCTGCTGACTATGCTGTTGTTCTTGACGAATTGGCAGCTAATGGCGAAACAAGCTATGAAACTCGCCAACGTTTGGCGGCTAAGGTTTTCCGTCACACAGCGGCTTATGATGCCTTGATTGCAGAATACTTCACAGCTCAAGTGGGTGAAGAAAAACCTGAAAAACTCACTTTGACCTATGACCTCAAGCAACCAATGCGTTACGGTGAAAATCCTCAGCAGGATGCGGACTTCTACCAAAAAGCCTTGCCGACAGATTACTCCATTGCTTCGGCTAAACAGCTCAACGGTAAGGAATTGTCCTTTAACAATATCCGCGATGCGGATGCTGCCATTCGTATCATTCGTGATTTCAAAGACCGTCCAACCGTTGTGGCACTTAAACATATGAATCCATGCGGTATCGGTCAGGCTGATGACATTGAGACTGCTTGGGATTATGCTTATGAGTCTGACCCAGTGTCTATCTTTGGTGGGATTGTCGTCCTTAACCGTGAGGTGGATGCTGCGACAGCTGAGAAGATGCACGGCGTTTTCCTCGAGATCATCATCGCACCGAGCTATACGGATGAAGCGCTAGCCATTTTGACCAACAAAAAGAAAAACTTGCGCGTCCTTGCCTTGCCATTTGACGCTCAAGATGCTAGCGAAGTGGAAGCAGAATACACAGGCGTGGTTGGTGGACTTCTTGTACAAAATCAAGACGTGGTCAAGGAAAGCCCAGCTGACTGGCAAGTGGTGACCAAACGCCAGCCAACCGAGACAGAAGCAACTGCTCTTGAGTTCGCTTGGAAGGCTATCAAGTACGTCAAATCAAACGGAATCATCGTAACCAATGACCACATGACACTTGGTGTTGGTCCAGGTCAAACTAACCGTGTGGCTTCTGTTCGTATTGCGATTGACCAAGCCAAAGACCGTCTTGACGGTGCTGTCCTTGCTTCGGATGCCTTCTTCCCATTTGCAGATAACGTGGAAGAAATCGCCAAAGCAGGAATTAAAGCTATCATCCAGCCTGGAGGCTCCGTCCGTGACCAAGAATCCATCGAAGCGGCGGACAAATATGGCTTGACAATGGTATTTACAGGTGTGAGACATTTTAGACATTGATGGGTATTTAAAAATTAGCTCATTATCAACTGTGATAAATGATTTATCACTAACAACGAGAGAAGACGTAAGTTGTCTTCTCTTTTTGTATGTCTAAAACAATAAGCATTTTAGTATTAGAAATTATTAAAATGATTTGTTAGAGCTGTTCATGACTAATCTCGAAAAACTCAGTTTCTCACTTAACTATTTTTCATACGTTTTATGGTGTTTAAGGTTGTTGTGACTAGCTCGTTAACAGGCATTGTCTGGTAATCTGTTTTTAACCATTCATCAAAAATATTGTAGAGACCTCCAACGATGAATCTACTATCATAAGTGATTTGTCTTTGATTACTGTTTGTGACATGCCAAGGTGCCATGACAGTAGTATAAGTAGCAGGAAGCTTATCATAAGACCTTTGCAAGATAAGCACGAGCAGGTTTGCGCCTTGCAAAATTTTTAATGGCTCAGTGTACTGGCTCCAATACTGAAAGAAAAGGTTCACCAAATCTTCAAAATTAGTCAGTTTTGCTGTTTGAAGTTCGATAATATAGTCTTGAATTAAGCGGTCTAAATAGTTCGTAAGAACTTCCTCTTTTGAATGGTAATAACGATAAAACGTTCGTCTAGCAATTTGAGCATGCTCGCTGAGTTCAGCAATGCTGATATTTTGGAGAGACTTCTTAGTTGCTAATAAATCGAACAAGGCTTCTTCCAGCCATTGCCGCGTTTGATATTCCATGATATTTTTCCTTTCCTGTCACACTTTTGGTCAAACTGTGCCAATTTCTCTTAACCTCTTGTTTTTGTAACAGTTTATCTTTATACTAAAAGTGTTGCGCGTGATATATGATTATCATTTATTCTTAACATTGTACAATCGTTAGTTGTTATTAAGGAGGTAAAGATATGAGTATTCTTTTTAATGTTTGGATGCTACCTATTTTATTTATTTTACACGATTTTGAAGAAATGATTTTTATGCCCTTGTGGAAAACACGGCATCATCAAAAATTAGAAACTTTTAAGAAACCGTTCTTTGGTTCCGTTACGCAAGGCTCCGCTTTTGCAGTAGGTGTGTTGGAGGAATTTATCATCCTGATGTTTATTTCTGGATTCTGCCAAATAACTCACAACACTTTACTCTATTTATCTTTTGTAATAGCTTATACAGCTCATTTCATAATCCATTATATCATGTGCCTGCAATTTAGGGGTTATGTTCCTGGAGTCGTCACAGTAACCCTAGAATTGCCAATGGTTCTAATGATTATTTCCCACTATTGGTCTTCTGACGTTCCTTTGTTATCAGTCTTTGTCTATCTTTTATTAGCCATGATAATAGCTTTTACGAATCTTAAAATAATGCATCTCATCATGCCAAAAATCCAAACACATCTAGAAAAATATGCGAAATGAAAAATGATTAAATGAGAGCTACTTTTTAACCTTTCTGAAAGAAAAGTTTAAGGAGCGATTAAGAAAGTTCTTATATACTATAGTCATCCTAGCAATAGGAATCCTAAAACTTTTCTTTTTCATAAATCTCCTAAAAAGCCCGCTTCAAGCGGGTTTTTCATTTTGGTTTGAGAAATTGATGGTACTGACAATACAAGACAGCAAGGCATTAATTGGCAATATCAAAGATTTCTGGCATTACCGCGTCGGACACTATCGTATCATCTGCCGTATTGAAGATGAGGGGCTGATTATTGTAGCTGTCAATGGCGGACATAGGAAAGATGTTTATAAGAAGTAAGCTGAGAAGGGTGGATTTTTCAGGTGTACATCGTGGCAATAAGCATTTCCTTCTTGACAAATTACTGATAACTTTAGTAAAATGATGTTAATAGGACCGCCCACCTCTCTCTGATGTGACAAGGCGGACATTTTTTTATATGGATGATTGAATGGAAATCAAAGAATTTAAGACTTTTGAAGAGCAGGTAGCCAAATTAATTGAGCACGGATGTGAGGATATAACTTCCAAGGAGTATGCCATCACTATTCTAAAACGTATTAATTATTATCGGCTAACTGCTTATTTTTTGCCTTTTAGAGATGAGGAGTCTCAAAAATATGACAGCAACAAGGTGTCTTTAGAGAAGATTTACAGCATTTATCAGTTTGATTCAGAGCTCAGACTTTTGCTAATGGAGTATCTTGAAGATATTGAGTTATATTTTAAAACGCAAGTTGCTTACCATCATTCTGAACAGTATGGCGCCTTAGCTTATAAATATAGCAAGAACTTTAACAAATATCACAAACACGATGAATTTATGAAGAATCTTGAAAAAGAACTGAGTTATCGAAGAAAGGATCCTATTTATAAACATCATCAGTTTAAGTATGATAGTGAATTTCCCTTATGGGTCTTAGTTGAATTTTTTTCATTTGGTATGACTTCTAAGTTTTATGCCGATAGTCCAAATTCAGTTCAAAGTCTCATTGCTAAAGATTTGAATATCAAGATAACTCAAGTTCGTACCTACCTTGAAGTTGCAGTTGTTCTTAGAAACTATTGCGCACATTACAGTAGGCTGTACTATAGAAGCTTCACAAAGGTTCCTGGACAGCTGCCACCTTTTATGACTGAAAATGTCAAAATTAAAAATCGCCTCATGGCTCAATTATATGCCATTAAACAGTTGTATACTGATCGTGATAAATGGAATAATAATTTTATCCCACGTTTAAGAGGCTTATTTGCTAAATACCAATCCAGTATTCATCTACATCACTTAGGTTTTACAGGTGACTGGGAATATGTTTTGAAGAAATAAATGTACAAGAAGTGAGCTGAGAGGCTTGCTTTTTTGGTATAATTAAAACAGAAAATAATACATGGAGTTTTTTGATGGAAAGATTTAATTTAAATAATCGTTTACTTATGTTTGCAGTTTGTACATCAATTGAATATGATTTAAGGAATTTTATCAGTAACAATAAGCCAGTAATAGGTTTACCGAATGATTTTGTTGAAAAAGCAAGAACTAGAAATTCTGACTCTACTTCTTCCAGTAAGGGGACATCTGATGAATATGAAATATTGATAGAACTGGATTTAGGAGATTTAGTATCATTTATTATAGGAAACCACAGCAGCTTCAGGGTCAATCTAGAAGAAAAGTCAAAAATGAAGAAAATTTTTGATAAAATTATTCCAATTCGAAATAGGGTTATGCATTCTAGGCCATTGGAATTTGCAGATCGCTCTACTTTAGAAGAAGCGTTAAATATAATTGATGAGGAACTTCCAAAAATCAATTGGAAGCAAGTAAAAGAAACAAGAAAGTTAATTTTAGAAAATCCTCAACAATTATTGATGGAAGTTAAACCTACAGTAAAAGATGATACAACTAAAATTTATCATAACTTACCATTGCCAGAATTTGATGATACTGGATTTGTAGGACGGAAAAAGGAAATTTCAGATCTAAAAGGACTCATTTTAAATAAAAAATCTCAAATTATTACTATTATTGGTAATGGCGGAATTGGAAAAACAGCTATTGCCATTAAATGCCTATATGATATTGTAGATGATCCTGAGCATCAAGATAGGTTTGATGCCATAGTATGGGTAAGTTTAAAAACAAAGTCTTTAACTAAAGGTGAGTTTATAAATATCAAAGGTGCAATTCATTCTGTTGAAGGAATGTATAAGTCATTACAAAAATCAACAGTTGAAGATTCAGATTCTCCAGTAGATGACATACTGAGTTTTATGCAGAATTTCAATACATTACTTGTTATTGATAATTTAGAAACAGTAACAGCGGGAGAAATACTAAATTTTTTAAAATCAATTCCAGATAATTCTAAAGTATTAATTACTTCAAGAAGTGGTGTTGGAGAACTAGAGACGCGCTTTAGGTTATCAGAAATGAGTTTAAAAGATTCAGAACAATACTTTAGGTTACTGTGCCAATATTACGGACTAGAGTTGTATAAGCGAGATAAAGATAGTTTGAGACAATTATTGACTGAAGATTTATATTCGAGTCCTCTCTCAATAAAATGGTTTGTCACAAGTATCTATTTTAAAACAGACGAGGCTAGTTTATTGGCACATAAGGACAATTTAATTCATTTCAGTATGTCGAATATTATTGACAAATTAAACCCCTCACAAAAAGAAATACTCCATTTATTTTTATTAGAAGGGAAACCTTTAGTATTTGGTGTAATTGATTTCTATATGGATAAGTCAACATATGAATTAGCTGAGGACATCAATGTATTACAGTCCACCAGTATGCTTGATTCAAAATCAAATACATATCAAATTAATAGTATGGCAAAAGATTACCTTTCACTATATAATAAGCCGAGTAACGATTTTATTAAAAAAGTTTCTAAAAAAAGAAGTGAGTTATCTCGTATTTTACAAAATATTCAACTTGAAAAAGAAGCATCGCCATTTTTCGCTAAGACTATTTTTGGTAATCTAGAAACAGATAATAAAAAGATTTCTTCATTTTATCTAAAGCAAGCTTTACAATATAGTGCAGATAAACGATGGAAAGAAGCTGAAGAATCTGTTGAGAGAGCTCGGGAAGTAGCTCCAGATTATTTTGAAGTTTATAAAATAAAAGCATATATAAATGCAGAGAATATGAATTTATATGAAGCTATTGAATCGTACAGAACAGCTGTAGAAAATGCTAATAAAGGTTATGAAAAAGCTACAGTCTTGTATTTATTTAGTATTTTTTACAGAAATAAAATGGATGATTATGAAAGTGCTTATCAAGAAATTTTGGAAGCTGAAAAAAATTATCCAGATTCAAAAGAGATATTACTTGAAAAAGCA
Source organism: Streptococcus sp. SO2 (assembly GCF_030440025.1). The sequence continues at coordinate 15,809 of NZ_JAQFJH010000015.1, read as the reverse complement.
CGAGTGTTAATTTTTCTTGTAAGATATGAAGAAGCAGAGATGGCTTTAAAAAGTATTGATATTACTTCTGATGAAAAAGACAGATTTAAAAATCAATATATTAGTAGATATGCAGATTTATACATAAGGAAAGGGAGTCAATTTAAAAGGCGTGATTATAAGAAGAGATTAGAATTACTTGAGAAAGCGATCGAGTTAATTGAAGATTTGGAAACAATTGATGGGGGAACTGCTTCAATACTAATAAAAGCATTAAATGATCTATCCTTTTTATCTTTTGATCTAGATGCAAAGCAATTATTAGAAAAAAAGATTCAACAGCATTTCAGTTTAATAGTTAACAACACTAATAATGTAGTAAAGAAACTAAAAACGGCAATTTTAGAGCATAGTGAATCATATAGCGTCGATGTTGTTGATTTAGCTAAAAGACTAGGTGTCAATTATGACGCTTTAGCTCAAGAAATTACTGAGGACACTGAAGGAATTATAGTAACTATTAAGTATGATTCTGGTTTTGTAAAAAATTCCAACGGTTCATTTTATTTTAGTTTGGATGAGGTGAACTTTCTTAATCCAATTGTTGGAGATAGGGTTTCATTTGAGTATGAGGAGACACCCAGAGGGAAAAATGCAAAAAATTTAAATTTTATTGTTGAAAAGTAAAAAGATTAATGGTACTATAGTTGTAGGAAATTTGAACACAGAAAAAAGAGAAGAGATTATGATCTTCTCTTTTTTATTTTTAATACTTTCTTTTTCCCCGCACCACATCAGTGGTGCTTTTCTTTTCCGAATAAATGGGATTAGAAATTCAAACTACCGAACAAATATGTTATAATGGTTATGTATAATTCGTGAAAATTGCTAATTTTTCCGAATGATTGTCGTTAACGGGCATTTGCCCCTAGTCTTATTTGATATTGAGGTATCTTTCAAATGAAACTTTTGGTTGTTGGTTCTGGTGGTCGTGAACATGCGATTGCCAAGAAATTATTGGAGTCTAAGGACGTTGAGCAAGTTTTCGTGGCTCCTGGTAATGACGGGATGACATTGGACGGTCTTGATTTGATCAATATCGGAATTTCCGAACATTCTAATCTGATTGACTTCGCAAAAGCGAACGATATTGCTTGGACCTTTATCGGTCCAGATGATGCCCTTGCAGCTGGTATCGTGGATGATTTCAATGCGGCTGGACTCAAAGCCTTTGGTCCTACCAAGGCTGCGGCTGAGCTTGAGTGGTCTAAGGATTTTGCTAAGGAAATCATGGTCAAATACGACGTTCCGACAGCAGCCTATGGCACATTTTCAGATTTCGAGGAAGCCAAGGCCTACATTGAGGAAAAAGGCGCTCCAATCGTCGTCAAAGCAGACGGCTTAGCCCTAGGTAAAGGTGTCGTCGTTGCTGAAACGGTTGAGCAAGCCGTCGAAGCTGCTCACGAGATGCTTTTAGACAATAAATTCGGTGATTCAGGTGCGCGTGTGGTCATCGAGGAATTCCTTGACGGGGAAGAGTTCTCTCTCTTTGCCTTTGTCAATGGGGACAAGTTCTACATCATGCCAACGGCTCAGGACCACAAACGTGCCTATGATGGCGACAAGGGTCCTAACACTGGTGGGATGGGTGCCTATGCGCCAGTTCCTCACTTACCACAGAGCGTGGTTGATACAGCGGTTGACACCATTGTCAAGCCGGTTCTTGAAGGCATGATTAAAGAAGGTCGTCCGTACCTTGGTGTCCTTTACGCTGGTCTTATCTTGACAGCTGATGGACCGAAAGTCATCGAGTTCAACTCACGTTTTGGTGACCCTGAAACGCAAATCATCTTGCCTCGTTTGACATCTGACTTTGCGCAAAACATCACTGACATTTTGGATGGCAAAGAGCCAGCCATCACTTGGACGGACAAGGGTGTGACATTGGGCGTGGTTGTGGCCTCAAACGGCTACCCACTCGCTTATGAGAAAGGTGTCAAGCTTCCAGCCAAGACAGACGGCGATATCATCACTTACTATGCCGGTGCTAAATTCGCTGAAAATGGCCAAGACCTTCTTTCAAACGGAGGACGTGTCTATATGCTCGTCACCACAGCAGATACCGTCAAAGAAGCCCAAGAAAGCATCTACCAAGAACTCTCCCAACAAAAAACAGAAGGCCTCTTTTACCGAACAGATATCGGAAGCAAGGCGAACAAATAAAATTTCAAAAGCGACTGAGTCGCCAAACCCGATAATGGTCGCCGTGGTGAAAAGACCAGAACAGTATCTGTTCTGGTCTAGGGAAAATTTGAGACCTTAGGCTCAAATTTTAGGAATGAAACCGAAGGTTTGCTTCCGTCCCCACCACTTAAGACCATTATCAAAAAGAAGAAAAGGAAAAATTATGACTAAACCAATTATTTCCATCATCATGGGCTCAAAATCCGACTGGGCAACCATGCAAAAAACCGCCGAAGTCTTAGAACGCTTTGGTGTAGCCTACGAAAAGAAAGTTGTCTCTGCCCACCGTACTCCAGACCTCATGTTCAGACATGCAGAGGAAGCTCGTAGCCGTGGCATCAAGATCATTATCGCAGGTGCAGGTGGCGCAGCCCATTTGCCAGGTATGGTTGCTGCTAAAACAACCCTTCCTGTCATCGGTGTACCTGTCAAGTCGCGCGCTCTTAGTGGCGTGGACTCGCTCTATTCTATCGTTCAGATGCCGGGTGGCGTACCAGTCGCAACCATGGCTATCGGTGAGGCAGGTGCGACCAATGCCGCTCTCTTTGCCCTCCGTCTCCTGTCAGTAGAGGATCAGGCTATTGCGACAGCTTTGGCAGATTTCGCAGAAGAACAAGGAAAAATCGCTGAGGAGTCTACAAATGAGCTCATCTAAAACAATCGGAATTATCGGTGGTGGTCAGCTGGGTCAGATGATGGCTATTTCTGCCATTTATATGGGGCACAAGGTCATCGCGCTGGATCCTGCGGCGGATTGCCCAGCCTCTCGCGTTGCGGAAATCATCGTGGCACCTTATAACGATGTGGATGCCCTCCGTCAGTTGGCTGAGCGTTGCGATTTCCTCACTTATGAATTTGAAAATGTTGATGCTGACGGTTTGGATGCTGTTATCAAGGAGGGACAACTCCCTCAAGGGACAGACCTACTCCGCATTTCTCAAAATCGCATCTTTGAAAAGGACTTTCTCGCAAACAAGGCACAAGTCACTGTGGCACCCTACAAAGTCGTGACTTCTAGCCAAGACTTGACAGATATTGACCTATCGAAAAACTATGTCCTCAAGACGGCGACGGGTGGCTACGATGGGCATGGACAAAAGGTCATTCGCTTAGCAGAAGATTTGGAAGAAGCCTATGCGCTGGCTGATTCTGCAGACTGCGTCTTGGAAGAGTTCATCAACTTTGACCTTGAAATTTCCGTCATCGTTTCTGGGAATGGCAAGGACGTGACGGTTTTCCCAGTTCAGGAAAATATCCACCGAAACAATATCCTATCTAAGACCATTGTGCCAGCTCGCATTTCAGAAAGTCTAGCTGAGAAAGCCAAAGCCATGGCTGTGCGAATCGCAGAACAGCTCAACCTGTCTGGAACCCTTTGTGTGGAAATGTTTGCGACGGCTGATGATATCATTGTCAATGAAATTGCGCCACGTCCACACAATTCAGGTCACTACTCAATCGAAGCCTGCGACTTCTCTCAGTTTGATACCCATATCTTGGGCGTTCTCGGAGCACCATTGCCAGCCATCAACCTACATGCGCCTGCTGTTATGCTCAATGTCCTCGGCCAGCATGTCGAGATCGCTGAAAAATATGTCAAAGAAAATCCAAGCGCCCACCTCCACATGTATGGTAAAATAGAAGCGAAACACAACCGCAAGATGGGACATGTGACCGTGTTGGGGGATGCAGAAAACGTGGGGGAGTTTTAGCTTAGCATAGTAAAGTAAAAGGTTGTGAAGAGGAATAAGTTGTTATGAAAATAGATTTATCTAATGAGAAATTGTTTGATATCAATGAGATAGAATTGGATAAACCAGTTAATTTTATTTTTGGGAAGAACGGGACCGGTAAGAGTACCATTACTAAATTGGTTAAAGAACAGATTACTGACAAAGATATTAGAATTTACCAAGGTTTAAAGAGTGTAATTGCAAACGGAAGACTAAATTCTGTTACTCTTGGTGAAGAAAATGTTTCTGCTCAGCGAAATATTGAAAAATTTGAGAGCGAAATAGCTAACTTCGTAGAGGAAAAACGAGGATATGAGGAAATTAAACAATCCTTGACCTTAGAAAAAAATTCTCTAAATAAAGAATTAAAAGCTCAGGAAAATAAAATAAACAATTTTTTTAGTTCTTCTGCCAGAGAAATAAAAAATAATGATTTACATATAGCTAGCACTTCTTACAATCAGCCTACTTTTAAAGCAGAAATAAAGTATGCTTTTCGTTTATCTGTAGATGAACGAAATAAATGTAAAGAGTATCTAAAAATTGATGAGAAAAATGCCAGTCTAATTAAATTGCCAGAGATTAATTTTCTACAAATTTTTGAAGATACAAGAGATATTTTTGTGAAAAAAGTTGAAGAAGAGATAGTAGTTAAGCGACTTGATTCTGATCCAAAAATTAGTTTTGCTCAAAAGGGTCTAGAGTTACATGAACGTGGGGATGTCTGCTCTTTTTGTGGAAGTAATATTCCTGATGAAACATTTGCTGAATTGGAAACTTTTTTCTCAGCATCAAAGATTAAAGAATTTGAAGTCGCTATTAATGATCAGATTGATAGAATTAGTGAAGCACAAGTTCTAGTTGAGAAGGTTGTAATTGCTAATGAAGATTTTTATAGTCAATTCGCTAATGAAGTAGGTGAAATCAAAAAAAAATGGGACAACATAAAAAAGGAACAGGTAAAATTTCTATTATCACTTAAGGAAAAAATGATAGAGAAGTCTACTAAATTATTTTCAACATTGACTTTCGAGGAATTAAAATTACCGGATTCAGGTAAAGATATAATTGAAAGGTATAATAAAATTGTTGAGAAAAATAATGCAGAAGATATTTCTAGATTAAAAAAATTCTCCAAAGATTTATTGAGATTTGATTTGATTGATGCATATGTTGAGAAGTTTGATTTAGCAACAGAGAAAAATAAATTAAAAGCTATACAGGATAAGCTAGATGAATCTGTACGCAGTTCAGAAGCAAATGACTGTGAAATTTTAAAAATAAAGCAGACGATTTCTTCGATTCGTGAGAAAATATCGAAAGAAGTGGAAAAAACTAAATCTGAGAAGAAGTTAGCTACTAATATAAATAAAAAGTTGGAATTATATGTTGATTTTCAATTAGAACATATTGAGCCTGATGCTGGTATGCACCAAGGGTACTATCGAATAAAAAGCAAGTCTGAAAATATTGACGTATATAGAGATATAGGAACACTATCTGAAGGGGAAAAAAATATTATCGGTTTTTTATATTTTATAGAAAAACTTGATGAACAAATCGATAATCCACTTGATAAAGTTATAATTTTTGATGACCCGATGGACTCTAATGATGATATGATGCAATACATTATCATTACTGAAATTCAAGAATTGATGAAACCAATTGATAAGAATAAAACAAATGATAAACTTGTAATTATGACTCATAATTCTCATTTTTATATCAATGTGAAGTATAATCGTTTATATGAGGATGGTAAAGATAAAAATGGTGGAGATAGGGTAGGAGACAAGTTCATTAGACTTCAGAAAGAAAGTTCTACAACCTCTATAAAAGTTTTAGAATCAGAGGGGCAAGATTTCGGTACAAGTTACGAGTTGCTATGGAAAGAATTAGGATTCCTATACAACAATGGCAAACCTGATCTAATGTTGAATTCAATTAGGAGAATTATAGAGACTTTTACAAAATTCAATAGAATAGATAATTTTTATCAAGGTAATCGAGAAGCACAAAAATTATTTAATGTAAATTCACACTCTATCGATGATTTACAATCAGAGTTAAACGGGAAAGGCAGAGAACAAATTATTGCAATGATGAAGAAATGCTTCAAAGACGTTAATTTAGAAAAACACTTTAATTCCCATTGGAAGGCAGCTAAGAAGTAAAATTATATTTTGAAACACTATTCAAAAAATATACTAAGACAGAAAGGAACAGGGCAGTCGTATTTTCTAAACCGAATACGGGCTATGGACTTTCTTTCAAAACAAAATTTACAATAGAAAGTATGAGGGTGTCCGAGTATTTGAGCTCGGGCTACCTAAATTCTGTATCAAACCAAAAAAATAGAAAGGAACAAGGGCACCGTATTCCCCTAACTGAATGCGGGCTACGGACCGTGTGAAAAAGATAATTTTGTTGGAGCGCAAGTCGCTCTGCTCAAAATTTCCTATTTTCACGGTGTCCGCTTAACGCCCTTAATATCTTAAATATGATCAACCGTTACTCTCGCCCTGAGATGGCGAATATTTGGAGTGAAGAAAATAAATACCGTGCTTGGCTTGAGGTGGAAATCTTGGCTGACGAGGCATGGGCTGAGTTGGGGGAAATCCCTAAGGAAGATGTGGCTTTGATTCGCGAGAAGGCGGACTTTGACATCGACCGCATTTTAGAGATTGAGCAAGAGACTCGCCACGATGTGGTTGCCTTCACACGTGCGGTTTCTGAGACTCTTGGTGAAGAGCGCAAGTGGGTCCACTATGGTTTGACCTCTACCGACGTGGTGGATACTGCTTACGGTTACCTCTACAAGCAGGCCAACGACATCATCCGTCGTGACCTTGAAAACTTCACCAACATCATCGCTGACAAGGCTAAGGAGCACAAGTTCACCATCATGATGGGGCGTACTCACGGTGTGCACGCTGAGCCGACAACTTTTGGTCTTAAATTGGCCACTTGGTACAGCGAAATGAAGCGCAATATCGAACGTTTCGAGCATGCGGCTGCTGGTGTAGAAGCTGGTAAGATTTCTGGTGCGGTTGGGAACTTTGCCAACATTCCACCATTCGTTGAAAAATACGTCTGCGACAAATTGGGTATCCGTGCCCAAGAAATCTCTACACAGGTCCTTCCTCGTGACCTTCACGCTGAGTACTTTGCAGTTCTTGCTAGCATCGCGACTTCCATCGAGCGTATGGCAACGGAAATCCGTGGTCTGCAAAAGTCTGAGCAGCGCGAAGTGGAAGAGTTCTTTGCCAAAGGTCAAAAAGGGTCTTCAGCAATGCCTCACAAACGCAATCCGATCGGTTCTGAGAACATGACAGGTCTTGCGCGTGTTATCCGTGGTCACATGATTACGGCCTATGAAAACGTCGCTCTCTGGCACGAACGTGATATTTCTCACTCATCAGCTGAGCGTATTATCACACCAGATACGACCATTTTGATTGACTACATGCTTAACCGTTTCGGAAATATCGTCAAGAACTTGACGGTCTTCCCAGAAAACATGATCCGCAACATGAACTCAACTTTCGGTCTTATCTTTAGCCAACGTGCGATGTTGACCTTGATTGAAAAAGGCATGACCCGTGAGCAAGCCTATGACTTGGTGCAACCAAAAACAGCTTATTCTTGGGATAACCAAGTAGACTTCAAACCGCTTCTCGAAGCAGATCCAGAAGTGACATCGCGCCTTACACAAGAGGAAATCGACGAAATCTTCAACCCTGCATACTACACTAAACGTGTGGATGATATCTTTGAACGTATCGGACTTGGTGATTAATCCTAACAATAAAAAGCGAGATTCAATCTCGCTTTTTTTGTATGCTTATCGAAGGGGTTTAATCTTCTTTTCTCTTAGTGAGTCCGTAGGCTGCCAGTGTGGCTATGAGTCCTGCTGCGACCAAGCCTGCAGATTCTTGACTTCCTGTTGCAGGGAGTTGTTTTTCATCTGCTTTGCTAGTAGTTGCTTCAGCTTGCTCAGCTTTCTCAACGGCAGTTCCGACTTCGACCACCTGAGCGACCGCTTCCTGCGATACCGCACTATTGACAAGTGTTCTTTCTTCCTTGCCGTCAGCAGTAGTGCTGACAGAGTAGAAAATCGTACGGCGACCATTTACACCAGTAACGATGACTTGCGTTTGTCCGAGTGGCAATTGTGGATTTTCACGTGTCACAGTAGTGAACGGAATATCTTCCTCTTGGATATCCAGCCTTGGTTTCGCTTCGGCAGCTGGAGCAAGGCCACTTTCATCTCCTTTGTGAGTAATAGGGGCGCCGATTTCAACCACTTGGGTCACAGGTTCTTTGGTCACTTGGCTATCTAGAACCGTTTCTGTTTGTTTTCCATTTTCAGTAAGGACAGAGATGTAATGAGTACGTTCGCCCTCTACACCTGGTGTGATGATCTTTTCCTGACCGGCTGGGAGGTTCGGATTTTCCTTCTTGATAACTTCAAATGGAATCTTTTCTGCTCTTGTGATGAGTTCCGGTTTGGTTTCAACATTGGCAGCTAGTTCATTTTCATCAAGGCTTCCTGAGTGGGTTGCTGCTGGTTTGAGGCCTAGGTGGGCTGCCTTGAGTTTGGCTACGAGAGCGTCTAACTCGGCTTGTTTGTTACGGTTGAGGTTGTAGTTGAGAGCTTCTTTCGTTGCATTTAGGGCCTCCAAGCTTTCCTTGCTGTATCCATCCAAGTTTGCAGGGATTTGAGCAAGTTCCTCACGGAGGGCATTGTAGTTAGCGCGGAAGTAGTCTTTATTATTGTCTGCAAAGGCAGTCATGAGTTCAAAGATTTCTTCTTCCTTGTACTCAGCACTTGGTCTGTCTGCCCAGATAGCAAGCATGCTTCCGACGGTTGGAAGGTCTACCTCAGGATATTTGGTAGATGCAAGCTGGTTAAATGGTACTTTGCCAGAGTTTTCAAGTGCTTTTGATAGTGGGTAAGCTTCATCTGGTTTGTGATTACCTAGCACGTAGTACCAGTCTCCGTTGGTGTTGAGGAGTTTGTAACCTTTGCTTGCTAGGTACTGAGGCGTTGCAAGGTTGTAACCCCACCATCCCTTAGACCAGTAAGAGATGATGACATCCTTGTCAAACTCAACATCATCCTTGTCTTCGTAGTAGAAACCATCGTTGAAGGCCATTGGTTGAAGGCCTCTTTCTTTGGCCATGGCAGCAAGAGTGTTAGAGTACTCAGCAAACTTACCATAGAGATTGTAGTATTTTAGATAATACCAGCCTTGCGCGTTGGTGGCATCATTGGCATATTCGTCTGTACCGTAGTTGAAGATCTTTGTCTTGCCTGCAAAGAAGTCCATGTACTTGCCGATGAGGGCTTTGACAAAGTTCATGGCCTCTTCGTTTTCAAGGTCCATGGTTGTTTTGGAGACCTTGTCAAAGTTGGCTTGAGGATTCTTGATTCCAAGTTTTTCCATAGCGACGAGCATGGCATCCATGTGACCTGGGCTGTTGATCGCTGGGATGAGTCCGAGGCCTTTTGATTTTGCGTACTCGATCAATTCAGTGATTTCAGCTTGACTAAGAGTGGTTCCGTTTGGATCATCGTAGTAAGCTTTTGTTCCTTCGATGATGGCCTTTTTGACATCGTCACTTGCATAAGTTTTGCCGTTAGCTGTGATGGTCATGTCATCAAGGAGGAAGCGAAGTCCATCATTTCCTAGGAGAAGATGCACATCAGAGTAGCCGAGTTCGCTCGCCTTGTCTACGATGCGTTTGAGTTGGTCGAGCGTGAAGTACTTACGTCCGGCATCGATGGAGATTACCTTGTTCTTGGCAAGTTTTTCAACTTCACGTTTCGCGTCTTCTTCTTTTTGAGCTTCTGGTGTGAAGGTCAAATTGCTGACAGCTTCTTGGAGTTTCGCGATTGCTTGGTCAATGGTGTCTTGTTGGGCACGGCTGAGGTTGCTATCGAGTGAGCGAATGGCTTTTTCAGCTTCTTTGACAGCTGCGACACTTTCTGCAGTATAGCGGTTAAGGTCTGTTGGCACTTCTTTCAGGGCTTGCTCAGCAGACTCATAGTCAGCTGCGAAGTATTCAGCATTGGCATTTGCGAAGCTACGCATGAGTTTGAAGAGGCGTGATGGTGAATAGCGTGCAGATGGGGTGTCCGCCCAAGCAGCTACCATACCCCCGATGAACGGGATAGTAGCCCCATCAGATTTTGGTACAGAAGTGATTGGAGTGTTCTTGATACCATTGAGTCCTTGGTCGAGGTTATACCATCCTTGGCCATCGGCATTTCGTCCGAGGACGTAGTACCAAGCATCGTTGGTATTAAGGATTTGGTGGCCTTTTTCAACTAGAAGTTTAGAAGAAGCGACGTCGTATCCGCCCCATCCACCAGTCCACATAGAAACGATGATGTCTTTGTCAAAGGTTCCAAAGCTAGTGTCGCTATTATAGTAGATACCATCGTTAAAGGCCATTGGTTTGAGGCCGTGAGATTTGACGATGCGAGCAAGGTCGTTGGCGTAGGCGATAAATTTATCATAACCCTTGTCTGGGAATCCATCTTCTGGATACCATTTATAGGCTTGAAGAACGCTCCAGCCTTTAGCGTCTGTAGCATCATTGGCGTACTCGTCTAGCCCGATGTTGAAGATGTCAGTTTTGCCAGCGAAGTAAGCAGCATACTTGTCGATCAGAGCTTTGGTAAATGCAAGAGCTTCTTTGTTATCAAGGTCAACGGTACGAGCAGATTCCTTACCAAAGTAGTTGAAGTTCGGTTTTTGGATACCTAGTTCTTTCATGGCATGCAAAATCGCATCCATGTGACCAGGGCTGTTTACAGTTGGGATGAGACCAATGCCTTTGTTTTTAGCATAGTTGATCAAGTCCGTCATCTGACTCTCTGTCAAATGGTTGCCGTTTGGATCTTTGTAGTAGGCATTGGTTCCATTTTCGAGTGCACGTTTGACATCGTCACTTGCATAGGTTTTGCCATTGGCTTTGATCGTCATGTCGTCCAACATAAAACGCATGCCATCATTTCCAACTAGTAGATGAAGATCAGTATAACCGTAGTGTTTGGCTTTGTCGATGATTTCTTTTAGTTGGTCTGGAGAGAAGTACTTGCGTCCAGCGTCGATTGAGATCATTTTTCGTTTTGCCAGTTTTTCATTTACCTGAGCTGCTCGTTCCGTGCTAGGAGTGGCTACTGCAGGTGTGACAGCTTCATTTTTCTTTTCTGAAGGAGTACTTTCGGCAGGAGTTTCAGCTGGGGCAGGGCTTTCTTTCTCGGCAGTAGGAGTTGGAGCAGCATTTTCTGTCACAACTGGTGCGCTTGACTCTTCTGTTTTTGGAGCAACTGTTCGAGGAGCCTCCTTGTCTTCTTTGACCTCCTCTTTTACAGGCTCGTCAGCTTTTTCTTCCAGTTTTTCTGGAACCTTGGAGTCTACAGCTTCTTTGACTGCTTGTGGACTCTCCTGAATCGTTTGGACAGTTTCTTCAGCTGTTGGAGCTGGAGTAATCCCGTCGGCAGATACGACTTGGACGCTAAAAGCAAATCCTATAAGTACAGAAGCTGCCCCAACCGCGTATTTACGGATGGAGAAGCGCTGTTTCTTTTCTAGTTTCATGACAAAACCTCCTTGTTATTATCATATATGATAGCGTTTACATAAAACCAATTTTATTTTATTATCTAAGGAGTAAAATGTCAAGTGGGTTTATATAAGAACTATAATAAATAGAGGAAATCATAAGATTTAGGAGAAATTTGCTAATAAGGGATAAAACAGAGGAAAAACCAAACGAAAATTTAACTTGTTTTTAGTAAAAATGCTACTAATTAAATAAGAGCCCTTCATAGCGTTTTCACAACTTCTTTCTCGTGCTATAATGAATAGAGAAAAAGCCTGAGCTAGGCTCAGGCTTTTTCTTAATGACCTCGGTTACATGAGATGAATTTGATTTTGTAGTAGTCTGCTCGCTTATAAGTTTCACTATAGGCAAGGACTTGGCCAGTGGCCTCAAGTTTTGTAGTCTTCGTTTGGAAGACAGTTGGGAATTGTGTATCGATTCCGAGTACAGAAGCAGCATGCTCTGGTGTTGGGAATGCGATTTCGTTGATTTCCTCAAAATGTTCATCACTCATGTGAATTCGGTAATCCAATTTGAAACGTGTATAGATAGAGCTATAATAGTCAAGATTTGGATAGTTGGCATTGATGTATTGCTCAGGAATATAAGATGTGTGGTAGATGTATGTTACGTCGTTTGTCTGACGAATACGTTCAATCTTATAGTAGAATTGATCTCCACGTAGTCCAAGTTTATCTAAATATTCAAGTTTGTTTCCGCGCTCGATAGAAAGGACAGTAACTTTATCGTCTTTTGTTTCAAAGATTTCGACATCTGAAAACTCAACGAGTTTGTGCTTGCGGGCACGTGAGACGAAAGTACCTTTACCTTGTTGGCGGACAATGTAGCCGTCTTTAGCAAGGTCGTTCAAGGCACGAACAACTGTGATTGAACTCACATCGTACATCGCGATCAATTCGGCTTCTGTATAAAATTTATCTCCACTTGCAAATTGACCAGAGATGATTTTGTTTTTTAATTCATCTTTAATATATTGGTATTTAGGAATAGCCATAAATTTCACCTCGATTCTCTTTCTCCAATTTTGATTTTACCACAAATATAAAGAAAAGAGTAGTATTAAGGTCAAAAAATTAAAATAATAGACTAAAAATGTTATTTTACATGTAAAAAAATTCATTTGATGTTCTTGTGAATTATCATACATAAAAAGATCGTTTTCATGCTATTTTTAGATAATTTCGGTAAACGGTAAGTAAAAAAATAGAAAAATTTTAAATAATTTTCTAAAACCTATTGACAAATGCAAAAGATTTGATTATAGTTAATATTATAATAAATGAAAGCGCAAACTTAATTCGTCAGAGGTAATAACATGACCAGATTTAAAATTGAGGACGATTTCTATTTAGACGGAAAACCGTTCAAGATTTTGTCCGGCGCCATTCATTATTTTAGGATTCCAGCAGAGGATTGGTATCATTCTCTCTATAACTTAAAGGCGCTTGGCTTTAATACAGTCGAGACCTATGTGGCTTGGAATTTACACGAACCTGTTGAAGGGGAGTTTGATTTTGAAGGTGCCAGAAATTTGGAGAGATTTCTTCAAATTGCACAAGATTTGGGTCTCTATGCCATTGTACGCCCGTCTCCATTTATCTGTGCGGAATGGGAATTTGGTGGCTTGCCGGCTTGGCTCTTGACAAAGGACATGCGAATTCGCTCGTCCGACCCGGCCTACATCGAGGCTGTTGCTCGCTATTATGACCAATTATTGCCAAGGCTTGTGCCTCGCTTGTTGGATAACGGCGGAAACATTCTCATGATGCAAGTCGAAAATGAATATGGCTCTTATGGAGAAGATAAGTCTTATCTACGAGCAATTCGAAAATTAATGGAAGACCGAGGGATTGATTGCCCACTCTTTACTTCAGATGGCCCATGGAGGGCTACTCTGAAAGCCGGAACCTTGATTGAAGACGACCTCTTTGTGACAGGAAACTTCGGTTCTAAAGCTCCGTACAACTTTTCACAGATGCAGGAATTCTTTGATGAGCATGACAAGAAATGGCCCCTCATGTGTATGGAATTCTGGGATGGTTGGTTCAACCGTTGGAAAGAACCCATCATCACACGGGATCCTAAAGAATTGGCAGAAGCTGTTCGAGAGGTATTGGAGCAAGGCTCTATCAACCTTTACATGTTCCATGGTGGAACAAACTTTGGTTTCATGAATGGCTGCTCAGCTCGAGGAACTCTGGATTTGCCACAAGTCACATCTTACGACTATGATGCCCTTCTCGATGAAGAAGGAAATCCAACTGCTAAATACTTAGCAGTCAAGAAGATGATGGCAACCCACTTCCCAGAGTATCCACAGTTGGAACCACTCTATAAGGAAAGCATGGAGATAGGGTCCATTCCATTGGTCGAAAAAGTTTCCTTGTTTGAAACCCTGGATAACCTCTCTAGTCCTACTGAAAGCCTCTATCCAAAAGCGATGGAAGAACTTGGTCAAAGTTATGGCTACCTTCTCTACCGCACGGAGGCAAGTTGGGATGCAGAAGAGGAACGTCTCCGTATCATCGATGGACGTGACCGAGCTCAACTCTTTGTAGATGGTCAATGGATTGCTACTCAATACCAGACAGAGATTGGTGAAGATATCTACTGTCAAGGCAACCGAGAAGGCTTTTCAGAGATTGACATCTTGATTGAAAATATGGGGCGTGTCAACTACGGACATAAGTTCTTGGCAGATACGCAACGTAAAGGAATTCGAACAGGTGTCTGCAAGGATCTACATTTCTTACTGAATTGGAAACAATATCCACTGCCACTGGATAATCCTGAGAAGATTGATTTTTCAAAAGGATGGACAGAAGGACAACCAGCCTTTTACGCTTTCGACTTTACTGTTGAAGAGCCGAAGGATACCTACTTAGACTTGTCTGATTTTGGTAAGGGAGTTGCCTTTGTCAACGGGCGTCACCTAGGGCGTTTCTGGAACGTCGGCCCGACCCTCTCACTTTATATCCCTCATAGCTATCTCAAGGAGGGTGCTAACCGCATCATCATCTTTGAAACTGAGGGCGAATATAAAGAAGAGATTCATTTAACTCGTAAACCTACACTAAAACACATAAAGGGGGAAAACTTATGACAATTGTAGGATGCCGTATCGATGGACGTTTGATCCACGGTCAAGTAGCCAATCTTTGGGCTGGAAAACTAAATGTTTCACGCATTATGGTTGTAGACGACGAAGTTGTTAACAACGATATTGAAAAGAGTGGTTTGAAACTTGCGACACCACCAGGTGTGAAACTCAGTATCTTGCCAGTTGAGAAAGCAGCAGCAAATATCCTTGCTGGTAAATACGATAGCCAACGTCTCTTTATCGTTGCACGTAAACCAGACCGTTTCCTTGGTTTGGTCGAAGCAGGTGTACCGCTTGAAACACTCAACGTCGGCAATATGTCTCAAACACCAGAAACTCGCTCTATCACACGTTCTATCAATGTGGTAGACAAGGATGTGGAAGATTTCCACAAACTAGCAGAAAAAGGTGTGAAACTCACTGCTCAAATGGTTCCAAATGATCCAGTTTCAGACTTTTTGAGCTTATTAAAATAGGAAAAAATTTTTAGGAGGTCATTGTTATGATACAATGGTGGCAAATTTTACTTCTCACTTTGTACTCAGCTTATCAAATCTGTGATGAGTTGACAATCGTTTCATCTGCAGGTTCCCCTGTATTCGCTGGTTTCATTACTGGTTTGATCATGGGAGATGTGACAACTGGTTTGTTTATCGGTGGTAGCTTGCAGTTGTTCGTTCTCGGGGTTGGTACCTTCGGTGGTGCTTCTCGTATCGACGCAACTTCTGGTGCGGTTCTTGCAACAGCATTCTCTATCTCTCAAGGTATTGATACAGACCTTGCGATTACAACAATCGCTGTACCAGTAGCAGCACTTTTGACATACTTCGACGTTCTTGGACGTATGACAACTACTTTCTTTGCACACCGTATTGATGCTGCGATCGAACGCTTTGACTACAAAGGTATCGAACGTAACTATCTTCTTGGTGCGCTTCCTTGGGCTCTATCTCGTGCCCTTCCAGTATTCTTCGCCCTTGCTTTCGGTGGAGAATTCGTACAAGGTGTTGTAAACCTTGTTAAAGAATACCAATGGGTTGCAGACGGTTTGACTCTTGCAGGTCGTATGCTTCCAGGTCTTGGATTCGCTATCTTGCTTCGTTACCTTCCAG